>DATJAA010000188.1:0-5857 GCA_035516815.1 Acidimicrobiia bacterium
GCTCCTCAACGGCCAGATCGAGGCGTTGCGCAACGGGCGTGACCACCTGCTCGACGCGTACCGAACGGTGAAGCGCACATTTCTCGACGCGACGGAAGCGCTGGTGCAGGTGGAGGCGCGCGCCGCGGCCGAGCGATCCGCACCGGGTGGGGAAGCGGTCGACATCGCGGCCGAGGTCGCCCAGGAGATCGAGCAGCTCGACGGCGCGATCACGGCCGAGGTCGCCGTGATCGTCGAGGAAACCGTCGTCGACGGCGAGGAGGTCGAACGCGTCAGCGTGCTCCGCGTCGGGCCGGAAGACGATGCGGAGACCGAGGTCGCGACCGCGCTCGCCGACGTCGACACGCTCTTCGCCCGGCTGCGCGCGGGCCACGACGAGGCGCTGGCCGACGCCGGCGCGCCCGTGGGTCCCGGCGACGAGGCGCCCGGCGACGAGGCGGGCGAGGGTCGTGTCACCGCGGCGGAATGGCGCGCCGACCGCGACCGTGTCATCGATCCGCTCGTGCCGTCGCTCTTGAAGCGGGCCAAGCGCCGGGCCCAGGACGATCAGAACGCCCTGCTCGACTCCGTGCGGCGCCACAAGGGTCGCCCGACCGCGCAGCAGGTGCTCGGCGACGCCGACGGCACCCGCGACGGCTGGATCAAGGTGCTGCGCGAAGCGGTCGATCAGGCGTACGGCGCGGGGCGGGCCGCGGCGGGCGCGACTCCCGAGATGGCAACCGACGAGCTCACGGGCGAGGCGGCCGACGCGGTGGTCGCGCCACTGCGTGAGCGCCTGACCGTGGCGATCGACTCGGGCGACGAGCACGACACGGGCGGGCTCGTGGAGCGGATCGGTGCGCGCTATCGCGAGTGGAAGAACCAGTCGCTCGAACACGCGCTCGTCGAGACGCTGGCGGCCGTCTGGGCGCGCGGCGTGTACGACGCGGTTCCCGACGACGCGGTTCTCTGGTGGATTCCGTGCCAGGAAGGACGTTGCTCCGACTGCGACGACAACGCACTTGAGCCAACCGTCAAAGGCAAGCAGTTCCCGACCGGGCAGGTCGCGCCGCCCGCGCACCCCGGGTGCCGCTGCCTGATCGCGCCCGCGGGTTTGCTCACGGACCGCTGAGCGCGCCGGTCCGCGCCCTCTGCCGGACCCACTCGTGACGTACTATCCGCAGGATGCAACCTGCGCCGGTCGAGGGCCGTCGACGTCCGTTCGGCCTGCGGGGCTGGCTGATTGTTGGCGCCGTCCTTGTCGTCATCTTGTTGCTGAGCCTGCGCGGGCTCGCACGCTTTTACACCGACTATCTGTGGTTCAAAGACGTCGGGTTCGCGCATACGTGGCGTTCGTTGCTCTCCGCGAAGATCGTCCCGGCGGTGATCTTCTCGGTCATCTTCTTCGTGGTGATGCTCGTCAACCTGATCGTCGCGGACCGGGTCGCGCCGCGGTATCGAGGCACGGGTCCCGAGGACGAGATCATCGAGCGCTATCGCGGATACGTGGCGCCGTACGCGGGGCGGGTGCGCGTCCTCGTCTCCCTGTTCTTCGCGATCGTCATGGGATCGGGCGTATCCGCGCAGTGGCAGAACTGGATCCTGTTCTCGAACTCGACGTCGTTCGGGATCAAGGACGCGCAGTTCCACAAGGACATCTCCTTTTACGTCTTCCGCCTCCCGTTCCTGCAGTTCGCGGCCGGGTGGACCTTCGCGGCGCTGCTGGTCGTGCTGATCGTCTCCGCGGTCTTTCACTACCTGAACGGCGGGATCCGCTTGCAGAGCCCGTTCCAGCGAGTGACGCCGCAGGTGAAGGTGCACCTGTCTGTGCTGCTCGCGGTCATGGCGCTGACGAAGACCTACCAGTACTACCTGGCGCAGTTCGCGCTCACGAAATCTCACAACGGCTTCGTGGACGGGGCCACCTACACCGATGTCCACGCGCATC
This sequence comes from Acidimicrobiia bacterium, assembly GCA_035516815.1. Classification (GTDB taxonomy): domain Bacteria; phylum Actinomycetota; class Acidimicrobiia; order IMCC26256; family PALSA-610; genus PALSA-610. Next base: position 1,928 of record DATJAA010000188.1, read on the forward strand.
TCCCGGCGCTGCGCCTGCTCATCGTGATCTCCATCGCGGCCGCGGGCTTGTTCATCGTGAACATTTGGCGGCGCGGCTGGGTGTTCCCGATCATCGCCGTCGGTCTGTGGGGCTTCATCTCGATAGTGGTCGGCACCATCTATCCCGCGGTCATCCAGAAGTTCCAGGTCCAGCCGAACGAGCTCTCGCGGGAGACGCCCTACATCAAGTTGAACATCGCCGCGACGCGCGACGCCTTCGGCCTGGCGAACATCAGCACCAAGACCTTCAACTACAGCCAGGGGCTCGCGAAGTCGGCGACCGCGGCCGCGCAGACCTCGACGATCGACAACGTGCGCCTGTACGACCCCCTCCCGGCACAGGACGCGTTCAAGACCACCCAGGAGTTCACTCCCTTCTACCAGTTCAGCGACGTCGACGTTGATCGGTACACGATTGGCGACGAGTCGGCGAAGCCGATCCTCGCCTCGGTACGCGAGCTGGATCAGGCTCACCTGCCCGACAACTCGTGGACGAGTCAGCACCTCGTCTACACGCACGGCTACGGCGCGGTCGCCGCGGCCGCGAACGAGGTCAACGGCGATCAACCGAGTTACGTGCTGTCGAACATCCCGCCGACCGGCAATCTGAAGATCGACCCGAAGTACACCGGTGTGTACTTCGGTGAGGGCATCGGCGGTTACGCCGTGGTCGATACGAAGGTCGCCGAGCAGGAAGTGACCACGGGCGGGTCGACGAAGACGACGACCTATCAGGGGAAGGCCGGCGTCAAGGTGTCGAGCCTGCTGCGCAAGGCCGCTCTCGCGCTGCGATTCGGTGACTGGAACCTCCTCGTCTCCGGCCAGGTCACTGACCAGTCGCGAGTCATCTACATCCGCGACATCATGCAGCGCGTAAAGACGATCGCCCCGTTCCTCAAGTTCGACTCCGATCCGTACCCGGTGGTGGTCGGGAATCGGATCCAGTGGGTGCTCGACGCGTACACGACCACCAACGACTACCCGTACTCACAGTCGATCCACCCGGACGAACCGCCGGGCAGCGGGCTCGACACCGATTTCAACTACGTGCGTAACTCGGTGAAGGCGACCATCGATGCCTACGACGGAACGGTCCACTTCTACGTCGTCGACCCCAACGACCCGATCGTCAAGACGTATCGCAAGGCGTTCCCCGAGGTGTTCGAGGATCTCAGCGCGATGCCCGCCGATCTGCGCGCACACATGCGCTATCCGGAGGACATCTTCAGCGCGCAGACCGAGCAGTACGCGCTGTACCACATCACCGATCCGGTCCAGTTCTTCAACAAGCAGGCGATCTGGGACGTCGCACCGAGCCCCGACACGTCGAGCGCGGCGCCGGTCGCGTCGGCGGTCGCGGGCGGCAACAACGGCGGGCGCAACACGACGTTGCCTTCCGCGGGGAGTCCGATCAAGCCGCTGTACCTCACGCTCGGCCTCCCGCCGGATCCAGGGCAACGCACACCGTCGCCACCGCAGTTCGTACTGGAGCGGTCGTTCACGCCTCGACTCAAAGGCGGCATCCTCTCGGCGTTCGTGTTCGCCCAGTCGGACGGCGCCGACTACGGGAAGCTCGTCGTGTATCAGGTTCCCAATACCGCGGCGCCGTCGCCCGGTCAGGCGGCGACGCTGATCCAGTCGGACCAGTTCATCAGCACTCAGTTCACCCTGCTCGGGAGCGCCGGCTCGCGAGTGATCCAGGGTGACGTGCAGCTGTTACCCATCGGCAACGCGATCATGTACGTGCGTCCGATCTGGATTCTCGGCGAGGGCAGCTCGACGTTCCCGCGTTACCGGTTCGTCGCGGCCGCAGTCGATCAACGCGCGGTGCTCGGCTTCAACATGGAAGACGACATACAGGCGCTCCTCTCCGGCAACCCCACCCAGCTGCAGACGAGCGGGGGAGTGAAATCGAACGGGAGCACGCCCACCAGCCAGACCGGCACTTCGTCGACCACCACGACGCTTCCCGGTTCGCCCACGACCGTGCCGCCGGGGAATGCTTCGGTCGCGGCACTGCTCGCCAAGGCGGATTCCGAGTTCGCGCTCGCCGACGCCGCGCTGACCGCGGGCCAACTCGGCGAGTACCAGCTGCACAATCGGAACGCCCAGGCCGACGTCGCGGCCGCCCAGGCCAAGCTCAATGCCACCGGGTCGACTGCCACGACGGTCCCGGCGGCGGGCAAGACCAGCGACTCCACCGTCGCCGGCGGCGTGACCACCACCACCGGCGCGCCCTGAGTCCTGGCCCCTGGGGGCCCGGCGCTTGGCCGGCCCGCCCGGGATTGTTACTATGGCGGTAGTGTTAATTGCCCGATCGCCGCGGCCGGCTCACGCCCGTCCCGGGCGGCGGATCGGGCCCTGAGGAGGCGTGTGCCGATGGCCGTTTCGGGCATCGATCTGGGCAAGTACAAGCTCGGCTGGCACGACACGGAGAGTTACGCCGTCACGCCGAAGAAGGGCTTGAACGAGCAGGTCGTCCGCGACATCTCGTACCACAAGTCCGAGCCGGAGTGGATGACGAAGTTCCGCCTCAACGCGCTGAAGCGCTTCGAGCGCAAGCCCATGCTCGAGTGGTTCGCCAAGAACATGCCGACGATCGACTTCGACGACATCTACTACTACTTGAAGCCGACGCAGGGCGCCGTCTCCGACTGGGACATGTTGCCCGACGAGATGAAGGCCACGTACGAGAAGCTCGGCATCCCCGAGGCCGAACGCAAGTTCCTCGCCGGGGTCACGAGTCAGTACGACTCCGAAGTCGTGTACCACAAGAACCGCGAAGACCTCGAGCGGCGCGGGATCCTCTTCACGAGCATGGACCAGGCGCTCATCGACTACCCGGACATCGTGAAGAAATACTTCGGCACCGTCATCCCGCCCGGCGACAACAAGTTCGCGGCGCTGAACTCGGCGGTGTGGTCAGGCGGCTCGTTCATCTACGTGCCGCCGGGTGTCCACGTCGACATGCCGCTGCAGGCGTACTTCCGCATCAACGCCGAGAGCGCGGGCCAGTTCGAGCGGACGTTGATCATCGCCGACGAAGGAGCGTCGGTGCACTACGTCGAGGGCTGCACCGCTCCGATCTACTCGACCGACTCGCTGCACAGCGCCGTCGTCGAGATCATCGTCAAGGATGGCGGCCGCTGCCGCTACACGACGATCCAGAACTGGTCGAACAACGTCTACAACCTCGTCACCAAGCGCGCGGTGGCCTACCGCGACGCGACCATGGAGTGGGTGGACGGCAACCTCGGCTCCAAGCTGACCATGAAGTACCCGGCCGTGTTCATGATGGAGCCGGGCGCGCACGGCGAGGTGCTGTCGATCGCGTTCGCCGGCCGCGGCCAGCACCAGGACGCGGGCGCCAAGGCGGTGCACCTGGCCCCGAACACATCGAGCAAGATCGTCTCGAAGTCGATCAGCAAGGACGGCGGGCGCGCCGGCTACCGCGGGCTGGTGAAGGTGGTCAAGGGCGCCGTCGACTGCCGCTCGACCGTGAACTGCGACGCGCTGATCCTGGACGAGACCTCGCGCTCGGACACCTACCCGACCATGGAGATCGAGGAGAAGCGCGTCACGATCGGGCACGAGGCCACCGTCTCGCGCATCGGCGACGAGCAGCTCTTCTACCTGACGAGCCGCGGCATCCCGGAGGAGGAGGCGGCCGCCATGATCGTCGCCGGCTTCATCGAGCCCGTCGTGAAGGAGCTGCCGATGGAGTACGCGGTCGAGATGAACCGGCTGATCCAGCTGCAGATGGAGGGCTCGGTCGGATGAGCGCGACGCACCTCGACGCGCAATACTCGACCACGGTCGCGGGCTGGCTGGCGGCGGCCGAGACGCGCGCCGAACGCGCCGGCGAGCCGGCGTGGGCGCTCGCGCGGCGCCGGCGCGCCGCCGCGACCGC
>DATJAA010000189.1:0-23726 GCA_035516815.1 Acidimicrobiia bacterium
CGGCCCCGAGCGCCGCGCCGGAGCCCGTCGCCGCGAGCCGCAGCTGAGCGAGTGGCGCGGGCGCGGAAAGCGCTTCAGTCCGCGGCGGCGAAGTCGACGAACCCGTACTCGTCACCCGCGCGGCGGAACGCCGCGCGCACGCGCATGCCGACGCGCGCGTCGGCCGGATCGACCTGCGGCATGGCCGCGATCATCCGTGCGCCCGGCTCGTCGAGGTCGACCGTCGCGACAACGAACGGGAGCCGTTCGTTGAAGGGCGGCACGCCGTTCTGGCGGATCACCGTGAACGAGTAAACGGTGCCGTCGCCGCCGGCGGTCACCCACTCGAGGGTCTGCTCTCCGCAGTGGCTGCACAGCGTCCTCGGGTAGTGCTGGTGCTTGCCGCACGTGGTGCAGTGCTGGACGCGCAGCTCGCCACGGCCCGCGCCCTCCCAGAACTCGCGGTCGACGAGCCCGGGGCGCGGCATGAGCCACTTGGGGATGTCGCTCCAATCGTTGCCGCCGTCCATCACGCCCCCTCGGTGCCCAGCACGACCGTCCCCTGCGTCGACAACCAGCCACCGCTTCCGTGTGCCACCGCGATCTCGGCGCCGGCAACCTGGCTGTCGCCGGCCTCGCCGCGGAGCTGGCGCGTGGCCTCGCACAGGAGGAACAAGCCGCGCATTCCGGGGTGGGTACATGACAGCCCGCCGCCGTCGGTGTTGGTCGGCAGCGCGCCACTGAGCCGGAGGTTGCCACCGTTGTCGGTGACGAACGCGCCGCCCTCACCTTTGGGCGCGAAGCCAAGATCCTCGAGGACCACGAGCACGGTGTAGGTGAACGAGTCGTACATCGCGAACATGTCGACGTCGGCCGGAGTGATCCCCGCCTCCGCGAACGCCTTCGGACCGCTGACCGCCGCGGCCGTGCGAGTCATGTCGGCCATCGCGGCGATCGAATGGTGCGTCGTGCCGCCGGCCGCGCCGCGCACGTAGACGGGCCTGTGCGCGAGATCACGCGCCCGCTCCTCGGTCGTCAGGACCAGACAGCACCCACCATCCGAGATGACGCAACAGTCGAGCTTGTGCAATGGATCGGCTACGAGCCTCGACGTCATGACGTCGTCGACGGTGATCGGGTCGCGATACATCGCACGCGGGTTCCGCGCCGCGTGCTCACGCGTCTGCACGGCGATCGATGCGAGCTGTTCGGGCTTGGTACCGAACTCGTGCATGTGACGCTGCGCTGCCATCGCGTACGCGCCGACGAGCGTGAGGCCCGACGGGAACTCGTAGGCCATCGGGAGTGGCATGGCCATGCCGCCGCGCCCGCCGCCTCCCCCGCCGGTGCCGAGCGTGCGGCCCGAGGCCGAGAGCTGATTGTTCCCGTAGACGATGGCGACCGTGTCGACGTCGCCGTTCTGGATGGCGCGGTAGGCGTGCATGGCGTGGAATTCGAAGCTCGACCCGCCGACACTCGACGACTCGAGCCACCTTGGCGTCAGCCCGAGGTACTCCGCGAGTGCGACCTCGTGCATCCCGCCGTAACCCGCGCTCGCGAGCCCCTGAATGTCGCCTTTTTCCAGGCCGGCGTCGTCGAGCGCACGCCGGAAGGACTGCGCCTCCAGCATGACGGCGTCGAGCTCGGGCGTCACCGGTCCGTCCGAGAGGCCGACCCCGACGATGCACACCCCTCTCTGCACGGCGGCGAAGCTAGCCGCACGAGGTGGCTCGCCGTCCACCCGGCGTAAGCTCGCGGCATGCGTATGGACGACATGATCCTCGTGAGCGTCGACGACCACGTGGTCGAGCCGCCGGACGTGTTCGAAAACCACGTGCCCGCGAAGTACCGCGACATCGCGCCGCGCATCGAACACATGCCCGACGGCACCGATCGCTGGAGATTCCTCGACTTCGACATCCCGAACGTCGGACTCAATGCGGTCGCCGGCCGGCCGCCCGACGAATTCGGCATGGACCCGACGAGCTTCGAGGAGCTACGGGCCGGCACGTACGACGTACACCAGCGCGTGCTCGACATGTCGGCCAACGGGCTGCTCGGATCGATGAACTTCCCGTCACTGCCGGGGTTCGCCGGTCGCCTCTTCGCCGCGCTCGACGACAAGGACGCCGCGCTCGCGTTGTGCCGCGCGTACAACGACTGGCACATCGAGGAATGGTGCGGTGCCGCGCCCGAGCGCTTCATCCCGCTCGCGATCCCGCCAATTTGGAGCCCCGACGCGATCGCCGACGAGGTCCGCCGCGTCGCGCAGAAGGGATGTCACGCCATCACCTTCCCCGAGAACCCGGTGCCGCTCGGCCTCCCCAGCCTGCACTCCGGCTCGTGGGACCCGTTCTGGAAAGCGTGCAGCGACGTCGGCACCATCGTGTGCATGCACATCGGTTCGTCCTCGAAGCTCGTCATCACCGCGATGGACGCTCCCGTAGACGTGATGATCACGCTGCAGCCGATGAACATCGTGCAGGCCGCGTCCGACTTCATCTTCTCGCCGGTGATCAAGAAGTTCCCGGATGTCACTGTCGCGCTCTCCGAGGGCGGCATCGGCTGGATCCCCTACTTCCTCGAGCGTCTCGACCACACATACCTCACACACAAAGCGTGGACCTTCGCCGACTTCGGAGGCCGGCTCCCGAGCGAGGTGTTCATGGAGCGAGTGATCCTCTGCTACATCGAGGACGACTTCGGCGCGCGGCACGCACGCGAGATCGGCGTCGACCGCATCTGTATCGAAACGGACTACCCGCACAGCGATGCGATCTGGCCGGACGCGCCCGAGCGGCTCATGGCCGGCTTCGAGCCGACCGATCTGACCGATGACGAGATCAACCGGATCACGCACCTCAACGCGATGAAGTTCTTCCAGTTCGATCCGTTCGCGATCCGTCCACGCGAGCGCTGCACCGTCGGCGCGCTCCGCTCCGAGGCCACCGGCCACGACGTGTCGATCCAGGCGAAGGGCCGGCGCGTCGAGCACGACCACCCGATGACACTTGCGGGGTTCACGGCAACGGCGTGAGCGGCGATCATGTCGTCCACAACCGGCGGTTCTGGGACGCTGACGCGGAGGCGTACCAAGAGGCGCACGGCGCCGCGCTCGCACGCGCACCCCTCGCGTGGGGTGCCTATCGAGTGCCCGAAGCCGATCTTCGGGTGCTGGGCCCCGTCGCCGGGCGCGATCTCCTCGAGCTCGGGTGCGGGGCGGCGCAGTGGTCGATCGCGCTCCGCGATCTCGGCGCGCGCGTCATCGGGCTCGACCTCTCTGCCCAACAGCTGACCCACGCGCGGCACGCCGCGCGTGACCTCCTCCTGGTGCAGGCGAGCGGCGAGCAGCTGCCGTTCGCCGACGCGTGCTTCGACGTGGTGTTCTGCGACCACGGAGCGCTGAGCTTCTGCGACCCCGTGGTCAGCATCCCCGAGTGCGCGCGCCTCCTGCGGCCGGGTGGTCTCCTCGCGTTCTGCTGTACCCATCCCCTGCTGTACCTCACTTTCGACGACAAGGCGGGGCAACAGACTCGCAAGCTGCAGCTCGACTACAACCAGCTCGGACGCATGCCGCCGGCCGAGGGCACGATCGATTGGGCGCTCCCGGCGGGCGCGTGGATCCGGCTGCTGCGCCGACATGGATTCGAGGTCGAGGACCTCGTCGAGCTCGTGGCAGACGCGGGCGCGTCGACGACGTACGGCGAGTTCGCGCCGCCCCGATGGGCGCGCCGGTGGCCGGCCGAGTGGATCTGGAAGGCCCGCAAGCATCCCGCGAACGACCCGGCCGGCGGCGCCTCGCCTAACGAATGATCAGCGAGTCCTCGAGCGCCTTGAAGAGCCGATCCGTTCCCGTCTTCGAATGAACGATGAGCAGGACAAGCGACCACCCGTTGCTCACGACGAGGATCTCGGCTCGGTATCCGTCGGGCGCGTTGAAGTGTCCCTCGATCGCGGGCAACACGCCGTGCCGGGTGAAGATCTTCTTGACCAGTGTGCCGTGCGTACCGTCGACGCCTTTCGTCAGGGCCGCGTCGAGCATGTCGTTGACTCGAGCTGCGGGCACGACCGATGGAAAGGCGATGTCGGCCGCTCCGATCTCGTAGTCCGATGTCGACGACAGCGCGGTGAAGAGCGTCGCGGTCACGTTGTTGACCGTGATGGCCTCTTGGTCGGTCGTGGGTGTCTGGGGTAGCTGCACCTCGAACGAGCCGTCGGGCGAGTCGTAGGTCACACCGCCGCCCGCGACGAACCCGCTCGTCCCGGCCGGCAGCGGATCGGAGTGCATGTGCACCACCGCGGCTCCGGCCACGAGCACGATCGCGACGACAAGGGCCAGCTGGGCCCAGACCTTCGGCCGGCGCTTCGCAACCGGCGCGGTGACCGTCGCCGGCTCCCACGATTCCCGCAACGGAACCAGGGGCGCGCCCGCGCTCGGATTGCCCGGCGGGGGCGCGGATACGGGCGGCGGGATCGACAGGCGGCCGTAGGACGGCACCGCGGGTGTGGGTTGCGCGCTCGGCACGGACGGCGGTGGCACCGATCCCGGGCCGGACGGTGCGGGCGGCCAGGCCGGCGGCGGCGTGGCCGCGGCCCAGCTGTTCGCGGGCGGAACCGCGGTCCCGCCCGTCGGAGTCGTCGCGCCGCCCGCGGGCGCCGCGGCCGCCGCCGGAACTCGGACCGGGCGACCGGCGACGACCGGCCCACCGCAGCGGGCGCAGACTTCACCGTCACCGAGCAGCAGGTAGCCGCACGACGAGCATTTGCGCATCGACGGGTATCGGTCGTTCCTGGTAGCAAGCTGAGAGTGAGATGTGTCACGCTCGTCCGTCTGGGTGGCCCGATCGGCCGGTCAGTCCGGACAGCGCGGGCGAACCGTCGGACGCCTGTCAGCGGCGTTCGAAGCTGACGCCGGCCGCCTCGCGGTCCCAGGTCTCCTCGGTGACTCCCTCGTCGCGGAGCTGGAACTTCAGGACGCGGCCGACCGGGTTGCGCGGAAGGTCGGCCCGGAACTCGACGTATCTCGGGATCGCGAAGTAAGGCACCCGGGCCGCGACCCACCGGCACAGCTCTTCCTCGGTGATCACCGCGTCCTGCTGTAACACCACGGTGATCTTGACGTCGTCCTCGCCGATCGGGCTCGGCACCGCGTGGACCGCGGCGTCGCGCACGGATGCGTGACCGAAGAGCACCTTTTCCATCTCGAAGCTCGAGATGTTCTCACCGCGCCGGCGCAGCGCATCCTTCTTGCGGTCCACGAAGTACAGATAGCCGTCGTCGTCGATGCGGCCGAGGTCGCCCGTGTGGAACCACAGGTTGCGCGTCGCCTCGATCGTCGCGTCGGGCCGGTTCCAGTACCCGGCGAACATCAGGTTCGGCCCCTTCGGCCGGCACACGATCTCGCCGATCTCCCCCGTCGCGACCTCGACGTCGTCGTCGTCGAGGAGCCGCACGTCGAACTCGAACGGGTTGGGTTTGCCGCACGCGCCGGGCTTGTTGGGCTCGCCCGCGTCGAGCATCGAGATCAACGATGCTTCGGTGAGCCCGTATCCGCCGCTGAACGTCTTGCAACCGAATCGCTCCTGCCAGGCGCGGTCGGTTTCGGGCGGCATGGGCGCGGCCGCGCACAACCGCAACCGGTGGCCGGCCTGATCGGGGTGATCCTCCGCGTTCGCGATGAGGATCGCGGGCGACCCCAACATGCTCACCATCGTGGCGCCCGTCCGCTTGATCTCGGGCCAGAAGTTGCTGACCGAGAACCGCCGTTCGATCACCGCATTCCCACCGACGAGCAGTGTGCCGACCACGCACACGGAGATCGCGTTGAAGTGGAAGAGCGGTAGGGGTGTGAACACGACGTCGTCGGACCGCCGCTGCCACGCGCGGGAGATCTGGTCGGCGAGGCTGACGATGTAGTTGTGCGGGAGCATGCATCCCTTCGACGGACCGGTCGTTCCCGCGGTGTAGATGAAACAGGCGAGATCGGCGGGACGCACGTCGACGCCGGCGACCGCACTGTCGGTTCCGGCTTCGAGCGCGTCGTGCCAGGTCGACGTGGGCACGGTGTCGATGACTGCGTCCGGCGGATCGACCGTGACGCAGTCCGTCAGCGCCGGCGTGGTCTGCGGACCGACCACTTCGACGGCTCGTGACGCGAAGTCGCCCTGCACGATGAACACACGCGCCCCGGAGTCGGCGAGTTGATGGCGCAGGAACTCGCCTTTGTACGCAGTGTTGACGGGAACCTGCACGGCGCCGAGCTTCAGCGCGGCGAAGAAGCTGACGACCTGCTCGGCGCGGTTCTCGAGCAGGGTCGCGACCCGATCACCGGGCCCGACGCCGATCCCGCGCAACGTGTGGGCCAGACGGTTCGACTCGCGGTCCATCTCGTGCGCGGTCAGCTTGACGCTCTCGCCCGCGGCGGAGAAGTCGAGATAGGGGCCGTCGGGGTCGGACGCCAGGCGCTGCGCGAGCGCCGCGACAACCGTGGTCTGCGGTCTCGTCATGGACATGACACTAGCGTCAGGTCGCGGAGTCGATTCGCGGCGGGGCGACCGTCTCGCAGACGACCCGGGCGTTCTCGTCGGCGCCCTGGAAGTGCGTCTCGAGCACCCACGCTCGCTTCAGGTACAGGTGCACGTCGACCTCCCAAGTGAAGCCCATTCCGCCGAAGACCTGCGTAGCGGCCTTGCCGTTCGCGACGGCGGCATCGCCGGCGACGACTTTGGCGCCGTGCACCAGCCGGGCCGCTGCGCTCGGGCCCGAGCTCTCGTCGAGCGCGGTGCCCGCGCTGAATACCGCCGCGCGGGCGACCTCGGTGCGCGTCAGCATGTCGGCCAGCATGTGTTTGATCGCCTGAAAGGAGCCGATGGGTCGGTCGAACTGCATGCGCTCCTTCGCGTATGTAACGGCCAGCTCGGTGAGCCGGTCGGCGAGTCCCAGTTGCAACGCCGCCGTGAGCGCCGTGCCGGCGAGTCGGAAGCGCTCGTCGGCCTTCACCGGGTCGCCGGCCGGCAACGCCGTCGCCCGCGCAACCGGCGTGCACGGATCCAGCGGCCACGGCGAGGGATCGGCCTCGATCGCGGCCGCGTCGACGATCCGCATGCCGTCCGGGCCCGGGAGGAGCAGCACATCGAGCGCGTCGAGGTGCTCGATCCAGACGGGCGGCGGCGCGTCCGCGAGCCCGGCGATCCGGCCGTCGCCGAGCAGCAGCGACGGCACGAGCGGGCCGGGAACGCAGTGCCGGCCCAGTTGTTCGAACACGACGACGCAGTCGGCCCACGAGAACCCGTCGGCACGCAACGAGAACACGCCCGCGCCGGCGAGCTCGTCGAACATGGCGCGGTCGAATCCCTTGCGGACCCGGTCGATCGGGATCCGGGCGGAGAGCATTGCCGCGATGCCGTCGCGGAGCGAGGTCTGGTCGTCGGAGAGGTCGAGGTCCACTACCGCGGCTCCCGTGGGAGCCCGAGCACGCGCTCGCCGATGATGTTGCGCTGGATCTGTGACGCCCCCGCCGCGATGGTGAGCGCGAGCGTGCGCAGTCGCTCCTCGACGAGCTCGTTGCCGTCGACGTGAAGCGCATCGCGGTGCAAGACCTTGAGGCAGAGCTCGCCGAACCGTTGGCGTGCCTCCGAGTAGGCGAGCTTCATCACCATCGCGCCCGGTCCGGTCGTGCCCCGCGCCGACTGAGAGACGTTCCGTTTCGTGAGCGCCCACAGTGCATCGAACTCCGCGAGGCAGCGACCCAGCTCGCCGTCGAAACCCGCTCGGCGAGCCTGATCGGCCAGCTCCTCGGTGAGCCGGATCGAGTCGACGAGCTCGCCCACGAACGCGGTGCCCCGCTCGTACTTCAGCGTCACGTTGGTGACGCGCCAGCCGTCGTTCTCCTCACCCACGCGGTTCGCGACCGGTACGCGCACGTCGGTCAGGAAGACCTCCGCGAACTCGGAGCTCCCCAGCACGGTCTTCAATGGGCGGACTTCGATGCCCGGCAGATCCATGGGCAGGATGAGCCACGAAATGCCTCGGTTCTTCGGCGCGTCGGGGTCGGTACGCACGAGGAACTCGCCGACGTCCGCGATCTGCCCGAACGAGCACCAGATCTTCTGGCCGTTCAAGATGTAGTCGTCGCCGTCGCGCTCCGCGCGCGTGCGCAGCGACGCGAGATCGGATCCCGCGCCCGGCTCGGAGAAGCCCTGACACCACACCTCGTCTCCGCGCAGGATCTTGGGCAGATGTTCGGCCTTCTGCGCGTCGCTGCCCTCTTCGATGAGCGTGGGGCCGGCATGCAGGGTGCCGACGAAGTTGGCGCCGACGTAGGGCGCGCGCGCCCGAGCCGTCTCCTCGTAGAAGATCAGCTGCTCGGTGGGCGACGCGCCGCGGCCGCCGTATTCCTTCGGCCAGTGCAGGCCCGCATAGCCGGCGTCGAAGAGCCGCCGCTGCCAGTCGGTGTCCCACTTCCTCCGCTCGGGCCACGCGTCACGCGGCGGTTGAGGCGCAAGGCTCGGCAGCTCCGCCTCGAGCCACGCGTGCAGCTCGGCACGGAACGATTCGTCGGCGTCCGAGTAGCGCAGCTCCACGAGGCGGGGAGTCTACGAGTGCGCGCCGTCCCCGATCGCCTCGACGAACGCAGCGCGCGTCGGAGCATCCCAGAGCCAGGACTCGAGATACAGCCGGTTCCCGTCGGCGTCGCGCAGCTGGAGGCTCCGTCCGAGAAAGAAGAGCTCTTGCCACCAGCCGCGACCCGTGCACACGATCTCGGCTGTCGTCAGGTCGAGCAGTGTCGGGTGCAACCCGAACCGGAGGACGCACTGGCCGTCGACCACGAGCCGCTGGCGGCACTGCAGCCAGAGCACCGCGCACATGCCGGCCGGGAACAGCAAAGCGAAGTCGCGCAGCACGACCGCGAGCACGGTCCAACCAGTGGCGGCCGCGAGCGACCAGCTCGCCGTGGCCGAGCTCGGCCGGTATTCGCCGGCCGGTACCGAATTCGCGCGTGCGTGCGCCACGGGCAGTTTGTCGGCCGGCGGCCGGGCGACCTCAAGGTGCTCTCTAGGATCACCGCGACACCGGTCCGATCGGGAGCTCGCTCAAATGGCCGCGGAACTGCCCAAAATCATCAGCGTCGACGACCACGTCGTGGAGCCCGCGCACCTGTTCGAACGATGGCTGCCGGCCCGATTCCGGGAGAAGGGACCCCACGTGGAGCGGCGCGGGGTCGGCGCCATGCGCCACATCGGTGGCGGCGTGTACGAACAGTCCTTCTCCGACGACGGGCCGCAGGCCGACTGCTGGGTGTACGAGGACCTCGTGTACATCAACAAGCGCCACGTCGCCGCGGTCGGCTTCGACCGGGACGACATGACGATGTCGCCGATCACCTACGACGAGATGCGCCCGGGCTGTTACGAGCCGAAGGCGCGGCTCGACGACATGGACGTCAACTGGGTGGAGGCGTCCCTGAACTTCCCGACCTTCCCACGCTTTTGCGGCCAGACATTCCTCGAGGCCGAGGATCGTGAGCTCGCAGAAGCCTGCGTGTACGCGTACAACGACTGGATGGTCGAGGAGTGGTGCGGCGACAGCGGCGGCCGCCTGATTCCGTTGACCCTGATCCCGCTGTGGGACGCGGAGCTGGCCGCCGCGGAGGTGAGGCGGAACGCGGTCCGGGGTGTGCACGCGGTGTGTTTCAGCGAGATTCCGCCGAAGCTCGGACTCCCGTCGATCCACTCGGGGAAATGGGACCCGCTCTTCACCGCGTGCCAGGAGACGAACACGGTCGTGTGCATGCACATCGGGTCGTCGTCGCAGATGCCGGCCACCTCCGGCGACGCACCTGTCGCGGTTGCCGCGACGCTGAGCTTCAACAACGCGATGGCGTCGCTCTCCGACTTCTTGTTCTCGGGCGTCCTCGTGCGATTTCCCACTTTGAAGCTCGCATACTCGGAAGGGCAGATCGGTTGGCTGCCGTACGTGCTCGAGCGCGCAGACGACGTGTGGCGGGAACACCGTGCGTGGGGCGGCGTGAAAGACATCGTGCCGCAGCCACCGTCGACGTACTACTACTCGCACGTCTTCGGTTGTTTCTTCCGGGACCGGCACGGTCTGGAGTCCCTCGATCGCGTCGGCGAGGACAACATCACCTTCGAGACCGACTACCCGCACACCGACTCGACGTGGCCGCACACGAAGCAGGTCGCCGAACAACTGGTGCAGGGACTCTCCGACGAGGCGATCTACAAGATCATGCGGGGGAACGCGATCCGCATGTTGTCGCTCGACCTGACCTGATCAGATCTGATGTGACCTGACGGAGCCCGCCGCCGGCAGGGCGCCGCGGTCAGCCGCAGGTCGTTCCCTCCGCCGGCATCACGAGGCGAAGCAGGTAGCCGTCGACGTTCGCGTCGATGCAGTCGTTGCGACCGTACGCGGTATGGCCGGTGCCCTCGAGGGTCAAGAGCCGCGCCGATCTCATCTCGGCCGCGAGCGACTCGGCCCACGGGTACGGCGTCGCCGGATCCTTGGTCGTGCCCACCACGACGAGCGGCGGCGCGTGCGGCGCCCGGATCGGCGCCACCTCGCCCACCACCGGCGCGGGCCAGAAGGTGCACGGGAGCCCGAGCCACACGTTCGACGCGCCGAAGTACGGGGCCGCGCGCGCCGCGCGATCGGCGAGCGCCCGGACGGCTGCCACGCTCGTCGGCGACGGGCCGTCGATGCAACTCGTCGCGTAGAACGCCGCCGTCTCGTTCGAATAGTTCGCGCCGCGAGTACGGCCCGTGTAATCGTCGGAGAGCGCGAGCAGCTTCGACCCGATGCCCGAGCCCGCCTGCGCCAGCGCGGCGGCGAGCGTGTCGTAACCGTCCGGGCCTGCGTACAGCGCGCTCGCGACGCCGATGGCGAACTCGCCCGGGCCCAACGTGCGCGGTTCTCCGTCGACGGTCGCCGGAACGGGCTCGGCCGCGATGGTGCGCGCGAGGTCGTCGTACGCCGCCGCCGGATCGCCGCCACGCGCGAACGCGCACTTCGCGTCGGACCGGCAGTGGTCGAAGAACGCCTCGAGATCGTCATCGAACCCCTGAGCCTGTTCGATCGTCGTCTCGGCGTAGGAGCGGGCCGGATCGACTGCGCCGTCGAGCACCATCGCGCGCACGTGCTGCGGGAAGGTGTCCGCGTACATCGCACCGATGAGCGTGCCGTAGGAGAATCCGAGATAGCTGATCTTCGGCACTCCGATCGCGGCTCGGATCGAGTCGAGGTCGCGTACGCTCGCCGCGGTCGACATGTACGGCAGTAACGGAGCGCTGTACTTCCGGCACGACTCGACGAACGCTCGGGACACCGCGACGTTCTCCGCCACCTGCGCGGGGCCAGTCGAATCTCGGTTCACCGCGTAGAACGGGTCGAGGTCACCGAGACAGCGAACCGCCGGGGTGCCGGCCAGACCGCGCGGGTCCCAGGACACGACGTCGAACGAAGCGAGGATCTCGGCCGGGAACTCGGCGGCGGCGTCCCTTACGAGGTCGACCCCGGATCCGCCGGGCCCGCCCGGGTTCACGAACAGCGCTCCGATCGACTGGTGCGCGGCGGGCAGCCGGCCGAGTGCAAGCGTGATTCGTCGCCCGCGCGGATGCGCGTAGTCGAGCGGGACCGAAAGCGTGCCGCATTCGATCTTGCCGCACGGAGTCCAATCGATCGCGCCGGTGCGTTCGTTGCGGACGAGGGGACGGCCGGCGGCCGCGCACGCCGGAAGGACGAGCGCTGCGACGCACGACGCGAGCGCGGCGAGAAGCGATCGGCGACGCATCGGGGCACCCTAGGCTGCAGGCGTGGTTCGCCTCAGCGCGCACGCCGATCCCGCGTTCCTCACCGAGATGCTGTACGAGGCGGTCAACTGGCACGACGACGGTGCGGAGGAACGTCCTTCGCTCGAAGCCACCCTCGCCGTGGACGAGAGCGCGCGGTACGTCGACGATTGGGGAAGGGCCGGCGACGTCGCACTGTACGCGCTCGACCGCCGCGACGAGCCGGTCGGCGCCGCGTGGTCGCGACTCTTCACCGCGACGAGGCCCGGCTACGGGTACGTCGCCGCCGAGGTCCCCGAGCTCGCCATCGGCGTCTATCCCGAATTTCGCGGCCAGCGCATCGGCACCCTGTTGCTCGGCGCGCTCCTCGCCCGCGCCGAGCGCGACCACGCGCACGCGATCAGCCTGAGTGTCAACCGGGAAAACCCGGCGAAGCGTCTGTACGCGCGCTTCGGGTTCGAGGTCGTCGCGCAGACGGGGGACGCGTTCACGATGGTGAAAGAGCTCGGGTGAAGAACCCGGGGTGAGAGAGCTCGGCTGACCCACTCCGTCCTGTCAGCCCGCTGGTCACTCCCGCGCTCTCGGCTGTTCTGCGGCGTGCCATTGGCGGGGCGGGAGGCCCAGTTCGCTCGGCGTCGGTGCCGGCAGCGAACATGAACGGGTGCGCGACCAACCGGACGATCCCGCGGGAAGCGAATCGGAACCCGGCGCGACCGGCCCGGCCGCATTCGAGGCGCCGCACTCCAACGGCGCGGTCCACCAGAACCCGCCCGGGCGGCGTCGGCACCGCGCGCCGTGGGAATTCACCATCCTGGCGCTCTTCGTCCTGCTCCTGTGTATCGGGATCATCCTCGGGTGGACGCTCTACGGTTCGCGCTCGCCGGAGCGGCTGGACGCCTCATCGGCCGCCGCGCTCTCGGCCGCGTGCAACCGCGCGCAGGCCGAGCTCGAGGCACTGCCGAATCCGTATCCGAAGCTCGGCGCCGACCGCGTCGCGCGTATACGCGCCGAGAACGATCGGCTGCGTGCGATGGTGTCGGACTTCGCGACGGTGCATCCCGCGGCGAAGACCCCGGCAGACGCGGTTCAGAAGTGGTCGGCAGACTGGGGTCGGATGATCGACGCGCGGGCACGCTACGCAGACGCGCTCGAGCAGTCGGCATCGACCGGGGCCAAGGTGCAGTTCGTGTACCCCGCCGTGAACGCGATCCAGCCGGTGACCGACCAGATGGACGATTTCGTGCGCGAGAACCACCCCAATCTCAACGCGTGCTTCACTACGGCGTTGCAGCTCGAGGTTGTGGAGGGGCCGCGGACCTATGCGAAGGTGACGTCATGACGCAACGGCTCGACGGGAAAATCGCGTTGATCACCGGCGCCGGTAGCGGCATGGGGCGGGCCGCGGCGAGGCTGTTCGCCATGGAGGGCGCCAAAGTCGTGGTCACCGACGTGGTCGACGGCCCGGGTCACGAGACGGTGGCGGCGGTGCGAGACGCGGGCGGCGACGCCACCTATGTGCGCGCGGACGTGTCGGTCCCGGCCGACTGCGAGGCAATGGTCCGGTTCGCGACCGACACCTACGGCGGCCTGCACGTGCTCTACAACAACGCGGGCATCTTCCCGGGCGACGACGGCGGAGTGTTGGACACTCCGGAGTCGACGTGGGAACGCGTCATGGAGATCAATCTGAAAGGTGTGTGGCTCGGATGCCGGGCCGCAATTCCGGCGATGATCGCGTCGGGCGGCGGCAGCATCGTCAACGTGGCCTCGTTCGTCGCGTTGATGGGCGCGGCGACCGCGCAGATCGCGTACACCGCGAGCAAGGGCGGCGTGTTGTCGATGACCAGGGAGATCGCCGTCGAGTACGCGCGTCGCGGAATCCGCGCGAACGCGCTCTGCCCCGGACCGATCGAGACCCCGCTGCTCCAAGAGCTCCTCTCGGATCCCGACCGGCGTGCCCGGCGCATGGTCCACATCCCGATGGGACGGCTCGGGCGCGCCGAGGAGTTGGCCCGGGCCGCGTTGTTCCTCGCGTCGGACGACGCCTCCTTCATGACCGGTGCGTCACTGGTCGTCGACGGCGGCATCACGGCCGCGTACGTGACCCCGGAGTAAGGGAGTCAATAGGCTGCCGCCATGACGGCTCGGGGAATGCTGGACGCGGCCCAGCTCGAACAGCACATCGACTCGGGCGAGATCGACACCGTGCTCGTCGCGTTCGCCGACCTGCAGGGGCGCCTGGTCGGCAAGCGTGTCACCGGCTCCTACTGGCGCGACCACATGCGCGGGGGCGCCGAACCGCTGCACATGTGCAACTACCTCCTTGCGGTCGACAGCGAGATGAACGTGCTTCCCGGCTACGCGTTCGCGAGCTGGGATCAGGGCTACGGCGACATGGCTGCGCAACCCGACCTCGCCACGATCCGCCGCGTGCCGTGGCTCGACAAGACCGCCCTCGTGCTCTGCGACCTGCTCGACGAGGAGACGGGCGCGCCGGTCGAGGTGTCGCCTCGCCGGATCCTGCAACGGCAGGTCGAACAGGCCGCGGCCGCGGGCTTCAGTTTGAACTTCGCGAGCGAGCTCGAGTTCTTCTTGTTCCGCGACTCGCTCGAGGAGGCGGCCGCCAAGGGCTACGCCGACCTCACGCCGCACTCGCTTGTGGTCGAGGACTACCACATCCTGCAGACGACCCGCGACGAGTACCTGATCCGCGACATCCGCAACGGGATCGACGGTGCGGGCGTGCCCGTCGAATTCTCGAAGGGCGAGGCCGGTCGCGGGCAGCACGAGATCAACCTCGTGTACGCCGACCCGGTGGAAATGGCCGACCGGCACGTGATCTACAAGAACGGGGCCAAGGAGATCGCCGCGCAGCACGGACGCGCGATCACGTTCATGGCGAAGTACTCGGCCGACGAGGTCGGGTCGTCGTGCCATGTGCATTCGAGCCTGTGGTCGCGCGACGGTGAGGACGCCCTCATGTGGGACCCGGGGGCACCCGACCACCTCTCCCCCGTATTCCGGGGCTGGCTCGGCGGGCAGATCGCGTGCGGACGAGAGCTCGCCTGGATGTACGCCCCGACCGTCAACTCGTACAAGCGGTACCAGCCGGAGTCATGGGCGCCGACCGCGCTCGCGTGGAGCATCGACAACCGCACCTGTGGCTTCCGGATCGTGGGGCACGGCTCGTCGTTCCGGCTCGAGTCACGCATCCCCGGTGCCGACGTGAATCCTTACCTCGCCTACGCGGCGACGATCGCCGCCGGACTACACGGCGTCGAACACGGCATCGATCCCGGAGCCCGCTTCGACGGCAACGCGTACGCGGCACCGGAGCTCGCGCGCGTCCCCGAGAGTCTCGTGGCTGCGATCGACGCGTTCGCGAGCTCGAAGGTCGCCGTCGACGCGTTCGGTGCCGAAGTGCACGACCACCTCCTGAACACCGCGCGCCAGGAATGGGCGTACTTCAACCGGGCCGTCACCGACTGGGAACGGCGCCGCAACTTCGATCAGTGGTAACCCAGTCGACAGCCAAGCGTGGAGTCGACCTGTGGTGACCGAGACGACAGCGCAGGCGACCGAAAGGGAGCCGAAGCGTGGAGTCGACCTGTGGTGATTGTCGCGGTTACGGGTCGCCGTCTCGGCCGCACCGAGAGGTGGCCGTACTCGGGCGCAGCCGCGCTTCCCTACGCGTATGTCGACGCAGTGACACGCGCGGGTGGCCAGCCGGTCATCGTGAACGAGTCGCGTGACCCGAAGGCTCTCCTTGCCCGCGTCGACGCGCTGGTGCTCACCGGCGGCCCCGATGTCGATCCGGCGCGCTACGCGCAGACCGCACACGAGAGCGTCTACGGCGTCGACGCCCGCGCTGATGAGTTCGAGTGCGCGCTCGCCGAGGCGGCCGCCGTCCGGTCGGTGCCCACGCTGGCTATCTGCCGCGGGATCCAGATCCTCAACGTCGCGCGCGGCGGTTCATTGCACCAGCACATCCCCGACGACCCGGGCGTACCGCCGCACGGCCGGCCCGGAGAAGCCGGTGGCGCCCGGCAGCACGAGGTGACGCTCGACGGCGACTCCCTCGTCGCCGAAGTGATGGGCACGACGACGGTGACGGCGTCGTGCCATCACCACCAGGCGATTGGCGAGCTCGGCGACGGGCTCCGTGTCGTCGGTCGCGCCGCGGACGGTATCGTCGAGGCGCTCGAGCTCGACGGCGCGTTCATCCTCGCAGTGCAGTGGCATCCCGAGGACACGACCGCCGTGGACCCGGCGCAGCAGCGGTTGTTCGACGCGTTGGTCAGGCGGGCGGGGGGCTGATCCGCGCGCGTAGCTCGTGCTTCGGCACCTTGCCGCTGGGGTTGCGGGGCATCACGTCGATGATCTCGAGCCGTTCGGGCACTTTCTGCACCATCAGGCCGACCGCGTTGCAATGGTCGCGCACGTCGGGAATGGTCGGAGGGTCGGCGGGATCCTTCGGTACGACGAACGCGACGACCATCTCACCGCGTGCTTCGTCGGGGATGCCCAGGACGGCGACGTCGGCGACCTTGGGATGGGCGTAGAGGACGTCTTCGACCTCCTTGGCCGACACGTTCTCGCCCTTGCGGATGATGATGTCCTTCACCCGGCCGGTGATGACTATCGCGCCGTGCTCGTCGAAGCGACCCATGTCGCCGGTGCGCAAGAAGCCGTCTTCGGTGAACGCGTCGGCGTCGAGCGAGCTGTCGACGTAGCCACGCATCACCTGTGGCCCCTTCACGACGATTTCGCCACTCTCGAGGATCTTCATGGTGACACCGCGGGTCGGGGTGCCCTCGGCGTTCGCCTTCGAACTGTCGGGCGCGTCGATGTCGGTCTGGGCGACGATCGGCGCCTCGGTCATGCCGTACCCGGAGGTGGTGCCGATCGAGCTGGGAACGACCTTCTGCAACTCGGCATGGAGATGGGGCGGCTTCGTCGAGCCCCCGCCGGGAAAGTCGCGCACGGTCGCGTACGCAGCGGGATTCGCGCGCGCCTCGTCGATCAGCGCGGTGTGGATCGCGGCCGCACCGTTTGCGAGCGTCACCTTGTGACGACCGATCAGCTCGGTCGATGCGCCCGCCGTCCACGACTCCATCAGTACGGCCGCCGAGCCGGTGAGCAGCGGCGTGTAGACGCCGATGATGATGCCACCGACGTGCGTGAACGGGAACGCGACGAGCGCGATGTCGTCGGCGACGACGTGGGTCTTCTCCGCGTAGCCGATCGCACCCGCGAGCACAGACCTGTCCGTGTGTTGCGCGCCTTTCGGGTCGGCGGTGGTGCCCGACGTATAGAAGATCCATCGCACCGGATCCTGGGCCGGGTCGTCGAAGACCGCCGGCGGCGGCGGCAGCGTGACGGGATCACCTTCGGGGTTGTAGTGGTCGGCGACGAGGGTGTGCATGTCGTCCTGCTCGCCCGCGACCTGCTCGGCCAGAGCCTGATAGTCGAACTTGTTCCACGTCGACGGCGTGATGAGCAGCTTGCATCTCGTTTGCTTGGCGATGAACGAGACCTCGCGGTAGCGGTAGATCGGCAGCATCGGGTTCTGAATCGCCCCGAGCCGGCACAACGCGCCGACGAGCACGGCGGACTCCGTCCACGTCGGGAGCTGCCACGAGACGTTGGTTCCGGCGCGCACACCGAGCGCGTACAACCCCGCGGCGGCGCGTTCGCAGAGCTCCTTGTAGCGAGCGAAGTTCGTCACCCGATCGCCGTCGAACAGCATGACGCGTTCCGGCGTCGCCGCGGCGCGGCGTTCGACGAGCTCCCAGACGCTGCGCGCGTCGTCGATCATCTCGGCCTTCGGACTCATACGGTGATGCCACCGTCGATGGAAACGATCGAACCGGTCATGTACCGGCACTCGTCGGACGCGATGAACGCGACGACGTTCGCGATCTCCTCGGGCTGGGAGTTCCCGAGCGGCGACATGACCTTGCGCATCACCTTCCAGTCGACCCCTTCGGGGAAGTCCATGAAGGCCTGCTGCAACGGGGTCTCCATGCCGCCGGGCGCGACGCAGTTCGCCCGGACCCCGCGCTTCAGGTACTCATCCGCGATGCACCGGGTCAGGTGAACGACGCCGGCCTTCGAGGAGCAGTACGCGATCGAATACGGCTGGGCCTTCACGCCCGCGTTCGACGCGATGTTGACGATCGACCCGCCCCCGTCCATCAGGTGCGGGAGCGCGGCCTGGCACACGAGGAACGTGCCGGTGAGGTTCACGCCGATGATGCGCTGCCAGTCGGCGAACGGCACCTCGTGCGTGTGCGCGAAGCGGCCGATCCCGGCGCTGTTCACGACGACCTGCGGGCGGCCCAGGTCGCGTGCGGCTCCGGCCATCGCGTCCTTCACCGAGTCGGGATCGGACACGTCGACCCGGTACGCACGCCCCGATCCTCCCTGCTCACCGATCTCGGCCGCGGTCTTCTCGGCGGCGTCGACCGCGATGTCGAAGCACGCGACCGTCGCTCCCTCGCTCGCCAGCTGCCGCGCGGTCGCATGACCGAGTCCCGAGCCGGCGCCGGTGACCACTGCTACCCGTCCATCGAAGCGTCCCATGGCGCCGAAGCTAACGCGCGGCGCGCGCAAGCACCCAAAGGTCGGAGGGCCGCCGCGTACGCGATGGGCGGGGGCGCCGATGGTGAACGGCCCGCCGGCGCGTGAACCGGCGGGCCGTCGCGCGCTTGCGGCCTCTGGGGGAAAGAGACCGGGAAGCGGTTCCCGCTGGCATCATCGGCGGCGCCGGCATCCGTATGAGGAAGACCCCGTAACTCGCAAGGGGTAACGGTTCCGGTGCCCTGCGGCTGGTCGTCGCCGGCGGTTGCGCGTGAGGGCCGGACCGGCGTCAGACGGCCATCACCGTGAACGGCACGCGGCCGACGACGTCCTGGTCGATCGCGACCTGCCACTCGTAACGTCCCGGCGCAAGGGGCAAACCGGCGATGTTCACCGCGAATGGCGCGTCCAGCTCGCTGCCGGGGACGAGGCCGGCCGGCCGGCCGGCCTCGAAGCGGCCCTGGATCTCGACGCGCGTCGCGTCGAGCCCGCCCTCGGCGTTCGGCAGGACCGGATCGAGCCCGTCCTCGGTGACGAGCCGCGCCACGAAGTCGTGCGGGATGTTGGCGTCCTCCCAGGGCACCGCGATCTTCACCGCGAGGCCCATAGTGACCGGTGCGCCGCGATAGATGCTCCAACCGCCGCCGAGCACGTAGAGCTTGCCAGCGACCTCCTGCGCATGGTCACAGAGGAGCAGCGTCGTCTTCATGGCCGCGACGTTAGAGGACGCCGGTGACGATCGCCGCTCACAGATCGTCCGCGTACGCATCGGAGCCCGGGATCGTCGCGAGGAACGGGCTGGCGAATCCACACCCTTCGAGCTCACCGGCAACCGCTACGAAGACCTTCCGAGGGTCGTCGGCACACAGTCCGAGCACCAGCTCGTGGGGCGGTGGATCGACCTGCGACACCACCGTGCGCTCGAGCCGCAGACCGATCGCGGCCGGCAGGTCGAGGCGCGGCGCCGCGACCTCGCTCGCGGCGACGATCGCGCCCGCGAACCCGCGGTCGAGGGCCACGACGGCGTCGACTGGTCCCGCCTGCCACACACACGTGTAGACCGCGGTGTGCACGTGGTCGCGCCCGGCGAACAGGCGTCCCTCGTCCGCGATCGTCTCCATCTCGTGCGCAACCCATGCGTCCCATTCGGCCTGCTTTCCCGGCAGCACCCACGCGACACCGAGGTACGAGCCCCGGGCGGGATCGCCGAGCAGCTGCCCGTCCGGTCGCAACTCCTTGCACGCCCGGGTGGCGACGAATCGCGCCCCCGCGAAGACGCCGGGGCCGGCCTTCACCGCGGCGGGGAAGTGGTCGCGCTCGTACCAGCGGTTGAACTCGACGGCCATGCCCGGATGCGGCTCGATGTACGACACGATCGCGGTGCCGATCTCGACACCGCGTGGCCCCGGGCGCGGATTCACCGCGAGACCCGCTCGAGCGCGGCCCACAACGCCTGTTTCGTGTGCGCGAGGGCCGCCGGCGAATTGCGTGCGATCAACTCGGCCAGGGCCTGCGCCTCGGGCTCGAGGCGATCCGGCGCGACGACTTGTGAGCAGATGCCGAGGGCATAGGCGCGCGCGGCATCGAGCCGTTCGTACCGTCCGACGAACGCCATGCGCAGCACCGACTCCATCGGCGACTTCTTCGCGAGCGCGATCGTCTCGTAGACGCTTGCCTGGCCGACCGAGACGTGCGGATCGACAAAGGTGGCATCGGAGGACGCGATGACAACGTCGGCATCGGCGACGAAATGCAGCCCACCGCCCGCGCACACGCCGTTCACCGCCGCGATGACCGGCTTCCCCACGTTGTTGTGCCACGAAGTGAAGCGCAGCTCGAAGCGCCTCGTCCGCCGCGATTGCTCGCGCAGTGCGGCGGGAGCGCGCGCGAGCTGGGCGAGGTCGAGACCGGTTTGGAAGGCCGCGCCCGCACCCGTGTTCACGATGACGCGGACCTCGGGGTCTGCGTCGAGCTCGGGCCACGCCCGTTCCAGCTCCTCCATCATCCGCGCGTCCATCGCATTCCCCGCCTCGGGACGATCGAACACGAGCCAGCCGACGGGTCCGCGGCGCTCTACCCGCAGCGCCTGGTACCGGGACAGCTGCGGCTCGGGCATGCGCGCGGGGCTTTCGTCGTGGCAAGTTGTCGGCATGACCGACGATGAACTGCCCTCGACGATACCGGGACTCGTTGCGCGCGCCGCTGTTCGGTACGGAGCGCGGGAGGCCCTGGTCGACGAGCGCAGCCGCGTCACGTTCGCGCAGCTGGCAGAGCAGGTCGACCAGACCGCACGAGCGATACTGGCAAGCGGTGTCGCGCCGGGCGACCGGGTGGCGATCTGGGCCCCGAACTGCCCCGAATGGGCGGTCGCCGCGCTGGGGATCTTTCGCGCCGGCGCGGTGCTCGTCCCCGTGAACACCCGCTTCAAGGGCGCGGAGGCCCGCGACATCCTCGAGCGCTCGGGTGCGAAGCTGCTCTTCACCGTCACCGACTTCCTCGCCACGAACTACGAAGCGCTCTTGCGGGACGAGCCCGAGCTGCCCGGTCTCGCCGAAATCGTCGATCTGCGCGGACCGTCGCGCGCGGAGTTGCTCGCGCGCGACCCGGGCGGCGCGCTCCCCGAGCCGCCGAAGGCTGACGACCTGTGCGCGATCCTGTTCACCTCCGGCACCACCGGGCGACCGAAGGGCGCGATGCTTACGCACGGCGCGACGGTGCGTGCCTACGACGCGTGGGCGACGGTCGTCGGCCTGCGAGAAGGCGACCGTTATCTGGTCGTCAACCCTTTCTTCCACTCGTTCGGGTTGAACGCGGGCATCGTCGCCTCGCTCGTGAAGGGCGCGACGATCATCCCGCACGCGGTATTCGACGTCGACGCGGTCATGGCGCGCGCGGCCGAGGAACACGTGTCGATGCTGCCGGGCCCGCCCACGGTGTACCAGTCGATCCTCGATCACCCGCGTCTCGCGCAGTTCGACATGTCGTCGTTGCGTTTGGCGGTGACCGGTGCGGCTCCGGTTCCGGTCGAGCTCATACGGCGCATGCGCGCCGAGCTCGGATTCGAGACCATCATCACGGGCTACGGGCTCACCGAAGCGACCGGTATCGCGACGATGTGCCGCCACGACGACGATCCCGAGACGATCTCCACCACATCCGGACGCGCGATCCCCGACGTCGAGGTACTGGTGGTCGACAGCAAGGGCGTCGAGGTGCCACGCGGCGAGCCCGGTGAAGTCGTGGTCCGCGGTTACAACGTCATGCGCGGTTACATCGACGATCCCAAGGCGACCGCCGAGGCGATCGACGAAGACGGCTGGCTCCATACCGGCGACGTTGCGGTGATGGACAACCGCGGCTACATCCGCATCACCGACCGCACCAAGGACATGTTCATCGTCGGCGGCTTCAACGCGTACCCGGCGGAGATCGAGAACATGATCAACGATCATCCCGCCGTCGGCCAGGTATCGGTGGTCGGAGTCCCGGACGAGCGCATGGGCGAGGTCGGTTACGCGTACGTGATTCCGCGGCTCAACGCGGCGGTCACCGCCGACGAGCTGCAGTCGTGGTGCCGCGAGAAGATGGCAAATTACAAAGTCCCGCGCTATTTCGAGATCGTCGAGGTGCTCCCGCTGAACGCAACCGGCAAGGTCGAGAAGAACGAGCTGCGGACGCGTGCACGCGCGACGCTCGGGTAACTCGCTCCTAGATCTCGTCGAGCGGGCGGCGGTCCTCGACCTGCGGCTGTCGCCCGGTACGCAGCGGGCCGAGAGGCGCGTCCATCAGCAAGGTGCGCTGCACGTCGGCGTTCAGCGCGACGAGGCGGGCTCGCCACGCGCTGAGCTGCGCGCCGTCCCAGGCCTGCTCGAAGCGACCCCAGGCTTCCCACGAAGGAAGCGCCCAGATCACGATCGCCTCGGTGTCGTTCCTCATCGCGACGCGATGGGCGCCCACGCAGCGCAGCTCGAGTGGCTCGAGCGCGGGCACACCGACCTCGGCGAGCGCGTCCAGGAACGCGCGCGCGCCTCCGACCGGGAGCGTCACGAGCTCGTGGGCGTAGACGGCTCCCCGCACCCCCGCGGCGGTGAGGTCGCCGATCGCCGGACTCCAGGGCTCGGGCAGGAGGACGCGGTCGACGCCGCCGCGCCGCAGCTCGGCCGCGACGCCCCACCACTTCGCGAGCGCCGGGTCCTGCATCGAGGTCGACGCGAGCTCGTGCGCGAAGTTCGCGACGAGACCGTCCCAGCCCGGCAGCTCCCACAGGTTGACGACCTCGGGCCACCGCCCCGTCGAACCGACGGTGCCCCACACTCCGAAGCAGAGCATGTTGCGGTCCTCGCGTGCGGTCGGACACCAGTTCGCGGTCATGTGGTGCATGTACCGTTCGCGGTTCGGTCCGATGATGTCGATGAACTCGTGGATGTACACGTTCGAGTTCACCGGTACTCGCCCTCGTTCACCGACGCTCGGGCGGAGCCCATCGCGGCTCGCGTTTCTCCGCGAACGCGCGCGGCCCCTCCTCTTGGTCGGGGTGGCCCCACATGGAGACGAGCTCCGCCGCGCCCGCCCGGCATGCGTCGGTGAGCCCGAGCTCGAGCGCGCCCCACAGCGCGCGCTTCGTCGCCCGCATCGCCGCCGGCGAGTTCCTCGCGATCGTCTCGGCGAGCGCCTGCGCCTCCTCGCGCAACCGGTCGGGTGGGTCGACGACCTGGCTCAGGATGCCGAGCTCGTAGGCGCGCGCCGCGGTGATGCGTTCGTAGCGGCCGGTGAGCGCCATGCGCAGGATCGCCTCCATCGGTGACTTCCGCACCAGCGCGATCGCCTCGTACGCGGTGACCTGCCCGAGCGAGACGTGCGGGTCGAAGAAGGTCGCGTCGGACGACGCGATGACGATGTCGGCGTCGGCGACGAAGTGCAGCCCGCCACCCGCGCACACGCCGTTGACGGCCGCGACGACCGGCTTCTCGACGCCGTTGTGCCACGCGGTGAGCCGCAGCTCCGCGCGCTTCGTCCGCCGCGACTGCTCGCGCAGCGCCTCGGGATCGCGGCTGAGCTGGCGCACGTCGAGCCCGGTCTGGAACGCCGATCCGACGCCGGTGTTCACGATCACGCGCACGTCGGGGTCGTCGTCGAGCTCGATCCACGCGCGCTCGAGCTCCTGCATCATCCGCGCGTCCATCGCGTTGCCGGCATCGGGCCGGTCGAACTCGATCCAGCCGACCGGCCCGTCCCGCCGGACGATCAGTGCCTCGTAGCCGCTCATGCGCGCGCCGTCCTCATGGTCGCGTCCGCTTCAGGTTCCTACCGCGTCCGAGCGGGGCGTCTCGGCGGCTGCTCCGGCCAGCTCGCGGCGCA
>DATJAA010000190.1:0-2754 GCA_035516815.1 Acidimicrobiia bacterium
AAGTGCGCGCCCGGGTCGCTTTCCCAACTCGTCGGGCAGTTCGGATTGGGCGGAGGCGGGGGTGGCTCGTCCGCCGACCTCGGCCGCGTAACCGCGGCGCGACGGGCGGCGCTGCTCTCCGGTTCCGGGCCGTACGGGCTACTCGCCGACGAGGGCCGCTCGAAGTACGGCGCGATCGCCGCCTGCACGTCGGACGGCAGCGAGGGAAGCTCCGCCTGTACCTCGGCCGGGAGGGTCCCGTCCTCGCCGCTGTCGGAGTTCCCTGCGTAGTAGGCGTCCGGAAGTCGCGGGTCGTTGAACTGAGCCCACACGCGGTACTCGAGCGACGTCGGGTAGTCGATCGTCCCGGCGGCCAGCGCGTTCGCGATGAGGTCTTGCGACGTCGGGGGCGCGTCGACGGTCACCTGGTACAGAACGTCCGGAGCGGTCGCGGGTGCGATCCGTACGTTGCCCGCCGCGTCGGTCGCGATCACGGTGTATTCGAACGACTCCGTTGCGCCCGCGACCGTGGCGTCGAACGCTCCGGCGCCGAGCGTCATCGCGGTGTCGGTGGGCGGGCTGGCGTCGGAAGGTGTCGTCTCGAGCGTCACCGACCGCAAGGGCGACGCGTCGGTGACGGTCGCGCTGACGTGCACGTCCGCTCCGCTCGCGACCTCCGTGGAGCCCGGTGTGACGTCGACCACCGGCGCGGCCGTGTCGAGCGCGATCGAGTCGACGGCGACCGTCGACACGTTGCCGCCGGCGTCACGGAACTGCGCGGCCACAGATCGAGATCCGTCGCCGGTCGAGAGCGTGAAGGGCTTGCTGGCCGCGAACGGCGTCCAGGCCCCACCGGCCGCGGTGCCGTTCGCCAATCTCATCTGCACCGCGCCGCTCGCACCTGAGACGGCCGCGCTCACCGTCACGCTCGCCGAGTCGGTGTAGGTGGCACCGCTCCTGAGGGTGACGGCCCCGGAGAGCGTCGGGTCTCCCACCGCGACCGCGTCGATCGCGACATTCTGCTTATTCGACGTCACGACGAACTGCAACGTTCCCTTCGCCGGTTTCGCGAACGACTCCACACCGAACGAACGGGTTGCAGACGCAGCCTTGAGCGAGAGGTTCTTCACGGTCTTGCCGTTCCACTTCACCGTGAGCGTGCCACACGCCGGGCACGTCCTCGCGACGAGCGTGATCGAGCGCGCGATCACACCGGTACGGGTCAAGGTCGCGCCACGCTTCGAGGCCGAGGAGAGCGTTCCGAGAAAGGCACCGCCGACCCGGCTCGCACGGACGAAGGACGCGGCCGCGAGCGAAGTGTCGTCGAGCGGTACGCTCGTGCAGCGATCGACCGACCAGCTCGA
The DNA here is from genome assembly GCA_035516815.1 of Acidimicrobiia bacterium. Taxonomy (GTDB): domain Bacteria; phylum Actinomycetota; class Acidimicrobiia; order IMCC26256; family PALSA-610; genus PALSA-610. Next base: position 1,344 of record DATJAA010000190.1, read on the forward strand.
GAGGTTGGCACTCTTGTCGCGCGCGCGGACGGAGAAGCAGTAGGTCCGGCCGGCCGACCCCGTGTACGAAGCCGCGGTCGCCGTCGTCGCCGACTTCCACGTGCTGAACGCCCCGAACGCGCCGTTCCACGCGGCCGAACGCACTCGCACGTCGTACGAGCCAATGCCCGAGCCGGTGTCGGTCGCCTTCCACGCGATCGGCACGTGCACGTTCGCGACGACACCTTGCGACGTCGTGGGTGACTGCATCGTGACGGCGCTCGGCGCCATCACATCGCCGGGCGCGAGCTGCGCCGCCGCGACCCGGTTGACGCGGCGCACGAGCGATACGTGTGCGGCGGCGACCGGTGACCTGACCGCGCCGGCCGTGAGCGACCCCGCGACCGCGACCACCGACGCGGCAACGACGGAGCAACGACGAGGGCGAAGGAAGTGCCGGTCTCCCCGTCTCGACCTCACCCGTGCCCCAACCCGTCGCCCACCGCGGTGCCAGGGGAAGCCTAAATCGGGTGACGGGCCCACGGAAAGGTGGGTTGCCGCGCACGGCCGGCGCTCTGGTTACGGGCGGGTCGAGCCGGGGGTGGAGGCGGTCATCCGCGCGGGGTGATGCGTCATGCCGCACGGCCCGAGAAGCTCGGACCGGGTTGACTGCGGCACTATCGTGCAAGTCGTCGTGGACGTCAGCGGCGAACCCTTCATCGATCTCGCCAGCGAGGCAGCAGCAGCGTTCGCCCGAGACTGAACTCGACCGCCATCGGCACAAGGCATCCGAGGATGACCGCGACGAAGCGCCAAAAGCTGACCCGGTGGATCGTCGGAGCCGTCGTCGTCGGGCTCGTGATCGTCGTGGGCGGGCCGTTCGTCTACTTCCATTTCATCCAAAGCAATCCGCCGCCGCCCCTTTCGATCACCGCCGTCACCACTCCTACGACCACGCCGGGTACCGCGCGCGCTCCGCTGGCCGGTACGTGGAAGGTGGGCGGCACCTCGACAGTGCGTTACCGCGTCAAGGAGACAGTGTTCGGTCAGAGCGGAACCGCGGTCGGCAGCACAAACGCCGTCACCGGATCGATGACGATCGCCGGGACCACGCTGACGAAGGCCTCGTTCACCGTCGACATGACGACGTTCAAGAGCGACCAGAGCCAGCGCGACAACCAGTTCCAGGGTCGCATCATGGACACCGCCGACTTTCCGACCGCGACGTTCACCTTGACGCAGCCGGTCGAGCTGACCCCGGTACCGAACGACGGAGTGGAGAAGGTCTACAACGCGACTGGCAAGCTCCAGATACACGGAACGACGCAAGACGTGACGTTCGCGTTGACCACGTCCCGCCGCGGCAACACGATCCTCGTGCAGTCGTCGCAACGAATCACGTTCGCCGACTACAACATCGACAACCCGAGCG
>DATJAA010000191.1:0-10667 GCA_035516815.1 Acidimicrobiia bacterium
CATCTCGTCGGCGACGGGTTCGGCGTCGGTGTGCTGCAGGAGCGGGTGCACGAGCAGTTCCTCGGCGGTCTCGTGCACGACGAGCTTGCGCGCGAGCTCCTCGAACGCGTCTCTCCGCTCGGTGCCGGTCGTGCGGTCGACCCGTTCGAGCATCCGTTCGATCTCGCGGTGGTCACGCTGGACTTCGGCAACCAGGCCCCGGCCCTCGGACTCGACTGTCGCCATCGGTTCCTCCCCGGACGTCGGCCGGCGTCCCTTCGGATCGGTATGTGTGCACGGCACAGAGGCGGCGAGTGTCGCACGTAGACCCCGGGCGTGCCGCGAGACACTCGCCGAAGTTAGCGGTGCGGCGCAACGTCGTGCCCCTGCAACGCCGAGGGCGAGTGTGTGCACTGTCAGCGCGCGGTCGCGGCCGGTGAACACGTGACGCGCGCGAGTGGGTGAACTCACCCGCGCGTCTGATCACCTCGCGGGTTACGGCCACGACGACGTCCCCCCGCAAGCGAGGTGTGATCGAGTGACCCACCGCGAACATCCCGCCGCGCTTTGTCGCGAAGGTGTCGGGAACTGGACGGCGTTTGTCCTTCAACTGCGACGGACGTTCTGGTTGGTTGAGCGAGCGCTCGTACTGACGGGCGTCGCCGATCGCGATCGATTGATCGGCGCTGTCCGGACTCGCGAACCTCCTGGGAGCCAATCGTGGTACGAACGAGAAACAAGATCAGGGTGTGTTCCATTGTGATCGCCGGCGCCTCCGCGTTGTCGATCGGAGCCGCCGGCGCAACAATGCATGGTGGTGACCTCGGCACGCTGGACGTGACCGCCAGCTTCGCTCACATCAACCAGTGGGCGAAGGTTCATACCGACCAAGAATCAACGGCCAACTCCGGCGACAACAGTGCGGATTCGACCGTTACCGGAGAGAACCACAGCCACCAGTGGGCCGACGGGTCCGCGAGCGGTGGCAGCATCGGCGGCAAGCACTCCGACGGTGACTCGTCCGGCAATTCCACCGGAAACACCGGTGGCAGCGCCACAAACATGAACTCCGGCACGAACACCGGAACCTCGACGGCATCCTCCGGATCGGGCGACGCGACATCGACCAACACCAACTCGGCGAGCGTCTCGCAGGACAACTCCGGTGGCGTGACGGCGATGTCGGACTCGTCCGGAACCACGTTCAACGGCGACCCCGTCGACCTGACGATCGCCGCACCCAGCATCAGCCAAGGTGCAAAGGTGTCGACCGACCAGTCGTCGGAAGCGAACTCCGGTTACAACTCCGCTTCTTCCACCGTTTCCGGCTCGAACTCCAACCACCAAGGTGCGGATGCATCGTCCAGCGGTGGCTACATCGGCGGCGGCGGTGACTCGAGCGGCAACACGACCGGTAACACCGGCGGCACTGCGTCGAACACCAACTCCGGATCCAACACCGGTACGTCGAGTGCCACCGTCACGAGCGGTTCGGCATCGTCTTCGAACTCCAACACGGTGACCGTTACGCAGTCGAACAGTGGATCGGTCTCCGCGACGTCGAACAGCAGCAACACGACGTTCAACCACTGATCGTCGAGTCGGCACATGGGGAGGGGCCGATCGGGCTCCTCCCCAACGACCGGGGAGCGTTGATGCTCGGAACCGCATCGAGGATGCTTGCGCGCGCGCTCTTCGTCTGCGCCTTCGTGTTGTGTGGGCTGCTGCTTCTCGCCGGCCGCGCGCACGCGCTGACCGGCGACCCTCCGACGGCTGACGCGACCGGAACATCGAGCGATGCGCCGGCGACGCCACCAACGACGATCGAGTCGCAGCCGCCGCCGGCGGTCCCGCAGAGCGAGCCGACGCCGACGACGCCGGCCGGTGCAGGCGGACCGGATGATCCCGGCGCGCCGGCGAACTCGAATACCCAGGACGCCACCGTCACCACGACGGGAACGAGCGTCGGCAACACCGGCTCGAACACCGCGGTCGCCGGTGAGGGCGGATCGAGCGACACGGACCCCACGTCGCTCACGCCCACGTCGCCGACACCGACGTCGCCCACAGCGAATTCGACGTCCGCGTCGTCGGGCATGCCCACGTCGTCGGGCACGCCCACGTCCACGTCGTCGGGCAATCAGCCGGCGTCGGCGGGCGCCGGCGCGACAACCGGCCCGTCGGCCGCCGTCGGCGACCTGAGCACCAGCACCGTGGCACAGCAAGTCAGCGCGCAAGCCACCGACTCCGCCACCGTCGACGTCGTTCAGATCGCGCTGATCGTCAACGTCGGCATCGCGCAGTCGGTGAGCGGTCAGAACGTCGCGGCCGCCGGCTCGACGGTCCCGCCGACGGCGGGCACGACGTCGGCTACCGATCACACGGGCAATGCCGCCGCGACCGGCGACGCCGCACACACCACAGTGGTACAGGGCGCCAACGTCGGGACCGGCGAGAGCAGTACTCAGACCACGACCGTCCTCAATGTCGGCATCGCAATCAGTAACTCCGGAATCAACGTGACGATCGCCACCGTGGGTGCGAGTCCCGATGCGACGACAACAGCCGCGCTGGCGCCGGTCGCGGCGACGGGAACCCTCTCGACGGGCACGTCCCGAGCGACGGGAGACCGGTCGAGCTCAGCTATCTCGCAGATCGCGTCCGTGAGTGCGACGGGCAATGCCCTCGTGTCGATCTACCAGCGCGCCATCATCGTCAACTTCGGGATCGCGATGTCCAACACCGGCGCGAACTTTGCACTCGCCTCGTTCGACGGAACCGGGCTCACTCCCGACGAGCAGGCGATCATCAACGCATTGCTCAGCAGCCTGGCGCCGATGCTCCTCGGTTCGCCGGGCCCGGCCGGCGGGACGTCGGGCGCGACAATCCTCACCGGAAATGCGACCGGCGTCGGGAATGGCGCGACGAGTGCCATCACTCAAACGGCCGGGGGTACTGCCGGCGGTACCGGGATCGCGTCCGTGGGCCAGCTGGCTCAGATCGCGAACCTCGGCATCGCGATCGCGAACACCGGCCTGAACGGCGCGTTCGCGGGCGCACCCGGCGCGCCGGCCGCCGTCGCGGGCGCCGATCTCGCGCCGGCCGAGGCGTCGCTCGCCGCATTCTTCAGTCTGATCTCGAACCCCGACTGGCTACAGAGCGCCAATCCGTTCGCGGCGTTCGAGCAGACCGTCGACATCAACGGTGTCACGCTGGACCTCGGTGGCACGCTCGACGCGACGCAGTTGTTCGCGGGATTCGACGGCCTGAACCTACCCGCCGACCCGCTGACCCCGGGCGTGCACGTGACGCAGATCACGGGCGTGCTGGACATTGGTATCGCGAGCTCCGACAGCGGCGACAACACCGTGATCTCCGTCGTAGGCGATCCGGGCAGCCCGAGCGATGTGCCGAACATCTTGGTCACCGCTCACACCCTCTCGGTCCGGCATGCGAAGAGCACAGTCCCCGCTCCCGACGGTGCGCTCGCGCAAGTGACAACCGGTCGTGCCTGGGCGGTCGGAAATGCCTCGCTGATCTCGGTGTGCCAGTCGTTCCACAGCATGGTCTGTGTTCCCCCCGTCGTGCCGCCGCCGGTCGACCACCGGCCGCCGACCCCGCCCGGATCGCACCACCACCGACCGGCGGCTCAGCCGGTCGCCCAGGCGGTTTCGGTCGTCGTACCCGCCAACCCTCCTCACGACCCGGTGCCGGCGACGACGCCGGGGTTGGCGGCTTCGACGTTGCCGATGACCGGCTCGGGCGCGGCGTCGCTCGCAGAGCTCGCCGCGGTTCTCATTGCGGCCGGGGCTGCGATCGGCCGGCGCCGCCGTCGCGTGCACTAACCCCCGATCGAATACAGATTCAACCATCCAATCGTCGGTTCCGTATTGTCCACGAGAGCGGAATTGTCTACCGTCGAAATGTCGGGCGTCGCAGGACGGGCGTCGCAGGACGGGCGTCGCGGTTCCACCAGAGTCCTTGGGAGCTATTGCTGGCGGCTCGCGTCGAGTTGTTTCGTTTGGGCGGATGTAAGCCGGGGAAGGGTCCGAAACCATTCTCAGCGGCCGAAGGTTGCTCAGCCATGAAGCGAGCCCCCGTCGATTCCGAGGCACCGGCAACGGTCGTACTCGCGATTTGCCCCGAGCGTGCGCTGCCGCTCGCGCGCGCGTTCGCGGCGCGCGGATGCGCTCCGATGCTCGCTTTCTCCCGCTACCAACTTGCGAGCTTCGGGTCGAATGCCGACATCGTCGTCGCCGACGACGACATCGATCCGCGCGGCGAGACACTCCGTGTCGTCGGTGATGTGTCGGCGACGATCCGGATGTTCGTGGCGGCGCGACGGCGGGGCGATCCGCTCGACGTGCACGCACATCTCAGTCCCGACCTCTCGCCGACCCACGTGGTCGCACAAGCCCTCGCGCTCGTCGCGCTCCGGCGAGGTGCGGACACGTGCCGCGAGACGCTCACGTGGGGACCGCTCGAGCTCGATCCCTCGCGGCGAGAGTCGATCTGGCGGGGACATCCGATCGATCTGACCGCCACCCAGTTCGACATACTCGCGGCGCTCGTCCGTTCGGGTGGTGCCGTCATCACGAAGACTCAGCTCCAGCGCGAAGTGTGGCCCGACTCCGTTCCGGACGACGGGGAGCGATTGATCGCGCACATACGCCGCATCCGCTCACGTATCGAGCCGGATCCGTCGCGCCCGCAGTTCCTGCTCACGGCGCGCGGAGTCGGGTTCCGCCTCGCCGACGTGGAATCCGAATCGCGCCGCAACCTCACGCTTGTATCGACCAAGCGCGATCCGACCTCGGCACCGCACCTCACCGGGTAGGCGCCCGTGGCCCGGCTCCGATTGAATGCTGCGTGTGCCGGAATCGGGAGATGACCACTTCTCGCTGACCGCGGGCCCGTTGCGCGTGAGCGTTTCGGAGTCGGGTGTGTTGCGGATCGGCTGGGACGAGCCCGACTGGTTCGGTCCGGCCCGGCTGCTGTCCGCCGGGAGCGAAGCACCGCGTCCCGTTTCCTCGTCGCGCACCGAGGTAACAATCGCAGCCGGCGACGTCGCCGCGCGAGTCCGAGCCGTTTCCGATGAGCCGGTCGTCGTGCTGCGACTCGAAGCGCCGTCAGGCGGGCGCGGCCTGGGCACGGGCGCGTTCGCGAGCCCGTCGGTGGCCTGGCACTTCGACCCCGCGGCGCGTGACGATGGCGGCGCGCCCGAGAGCATGCGCGCCTTCGGGCATCAGTACACCGAGTTCGCGCTGCCGGTCTTCAGCGACGCCGCGATGTCGAGGTGGAGACTGCTTCCGTTCCGACCACCGATCGTGATGCCGCTCGGCGTCGTCGCGCCCGACGGCCGCACGATCCTGCTGGCACCGCTCTCGTCGTTCCACGAGCTGGTCATTGTGGTACCGGCAGGGACCGACGACGCGGCGAAGGGACTGCTCGCGGGCTGGCACGGCGACATCGACGAAGTCGACGCCGGCTTCGCGACGGAGCTCGCGGTGATCGCCGGCGACGGTGCGCGCGACTGTTACGACCGCTGGGCGCGCCTCCTGCGCGCCGCGTCCGGCGTCGCCCCTCCTCCTCGCGACGCGGACACGCTCGGGACGCGCGTGTCCTACTGGACCGACAATGGGAGCGCGTACTGGTACCGCACCGAGCCCGGGCACGATGCCGCATCGACGATCGTCGCCGCAGTGGACGACCTCGAGGCCCGCGGCGTGCCGGTCGGCGCGGTGCAGCTCGATTCGTGGTGGTACCCCCACGAGGTGCTCCGACCCTTCGACACCGACGAATGGGAGGTGCCCCCGACGGGCATGATCCGGTGGGCGCCACGCGACGACGTACTGCCCGACGGCATCGAGGCGCTGCGCGAGCGGCTCGGCCGCCGGCCGCTGGTGACGCACTGCCGGCACCTCTCGGCCCGCTCGCCCTACACCCACGAGTTTCCGGCGTGGGTCGACGGAGACCGCGCGCACCCCGCCACCGCCGAGATGTACGAACGCCTGCTCGACCAGGCGGTTGGGTGGGGCGTAGAGGTGTTCGAGCACGACTGGTTGATCGAGTGTTTCCTCGGCGTGCGCGAGCTGCGCGCGCCGGGCCGTGCCGCGCGGTGGCAGGAAGGGATCGATGCCGGCCTCACCGCGCGCAACTTGCACGCTCAATGGTGCATGGCGTCGCCGGCCGACTTCGCGCAGACGAGCCGGCTCAACCGGGTGACGTCGATCCGTACGAGTGGCGACCACGGCTACCTGGTCGGTCCCGGGGTGCTGTGGGCGTGGTTCCTGCACAACAACGTGATGGCACGAGCACTCGGCCTGTGGCCGTACAAGGACGTGTTCCATTCGGCGCACGGTTCCGAAACCCGTGAGGTCGAGGCACTGCTCGCCGCGTTGTCGGCCGGACCGGTTGGCATCGGCGACCGTGTCGGACGAGCCGATCCCGATCTCATCCGGCGGACGTGCCGCGCCGACGGCGTGCTCGTGCGACCCGACGTACCGATCGCCGCGATCGACCGGGCCGCGTTCGACGCGCCCGTGTGGTCGGGAGAGCCGATCGTCGCGTCCACGCACACGCAACACTCCGCCGGCCGCTGGGGCTATGCCGTCGTGTGCAACGTCGGCATCGAACCCGCCGTTCGCGCCGCGCGCGTCGACCTACCGGACCTGGGCTCGGACCGACCCGACGCGCGCGAGGTTGCGCTGTACGACTGGCGGACGGGAAGCATCGACGTCATGCCCGGCGACGGCTCCTACGAGGTCATGCTCGACCCCGCGGGCTGGGATTTCCGGGTGATCGTGCCGGTCCTGCGGGGAGGCCTCGCGGTGGTCGGTGATCCCGCGCTGTACGCGTGCGGCGGTGATACGCGCATCGCCGACGTGGCCGCGGCCGGCGACGGGGTCGATGTCACGGTCCTCGGCGCGGGAGAGCCGGTACGCCTGATCGGCACCGCGCCGCGACCGGTCTCGGCCCGGATCCTCGCGCCGGCGGCCGACGCGGCGGTCGTCACCGACTACGACGCCGACCGCTCGGCATGGGAGCTCGAGCTCGAGGTCGACGCCGCGGGCTGGACCAAGATCCGCATCGAGCTCGAGCCCGATGCGGGCGGGGCGATGTGAGTCGTGCTCAGCTCTGCTCGAAGCGCACGGGGGCACCGAACGCGGCTCGGCGCGCCGCGCGCCGGAGCGCGGCCAGCACGGGCGTGCCGGCGATCAGCACCAGGAGCGCGTTGCCCACCGCCCGCGGAATGTCGAACCCGAGCGCGCTCGCGAGATGGAAGGCCCAGAAGCGCCGCAGGTTGTAAGTGATGGCCGCGCCCGCGACGAAGTGAAGCTGTGTTCCGGACGTGCCGAACGGCCAGAACCACATGTCCATGACGAGGCCGTATGCGAGGCCGGCGACCCCTCCGTACAGAGCCAGCATCGCGATCTCCGAGCGGCCGCGTGCCGGCGGCAGGCAACCGGCGAAGAAGCCGACCCACGCGGTGCAAAGCATCTCGAACGGCAACCACGGACCGACCCCGCCGGTCAGCAACGCGGACGCGAACATCGTCAACGCGCCCTGAACGAAGCCGAACCCGCGGCCGAATACGCGCCCGCCGGGGATCAGCAAGAAGAAGACGCCGGTGAATCCGGTTACGCCTGTGCTCGGAGCGCGTAGCGCGGCGCCGCACGCGACGAGCACACCGAGCATCGCAATTGCTTTCGCGTCGAGCGAACCGTCCGCCAGCTCCGAGAGCAAGATACCGACGAGCAGCGGGACCAGCACGATGAAGACCCAAGGAGCGTCGCCCGCGTGCGCGCCGTTCTCGCTGCCGTGCGGCTGGGCGAAGAGCGGCCAGGTGAACGCGGCGATGCCCGCGATGGATGTCGCGGCGAGGAGTACGGCGGAGCGCCAGTGGAAGTTGATCCGCCCGGTGATTGCGGCCGTCACGATGCGAGTGCCGCCGACACCTCGGCGACGGTGAGCCACTCGCCCGGCGCGAGGATCTTGGCGACCTGCGGGGCGAAGACCGGCGAGTGACACACGACATCTCGTGCCGGTCCGTCGGAGACGATCTCGCCGTCGGCGATCACGATCGCGCGCGTTGCCGTGCCCGCGACGAGCTCGACGTCGTGTGTGGCGAGCACGACCGCGTGGCCGCTCATCGCGAGTTCGCGGAGTATCGACGCGAGGCGACCCTTCGCCGCGTAGTCGAGCCCCCGCGTCGGCTCGTCGAGCAACACGAGTGGTGGGGCCGGGGCGAGGATCACGGCGAGCGCGAGCGCCAATCGCTGGCCCTCCGAGCAGTCGCGCGGATGACGATCAGGATCGAGCGCCGGCTCGATGCGTTCGAGGGCCGCCCGGGTCGTTCCCGGAGCGAGGTGGTGTTCACGGTCGGCGACGGCACACTCGCTCGCGATGGTTCGCTCGTACAACAGTGCGCCGGGATCGGACGGAACGAGACCGACACTGCGCACGAGCCTGCCCGCGGGCAGCTCGTGCGGATTTGCGCCCTCGACAATGACCCGTCCCGATGTCGGCCGCATGAGCCCGGACAGCAGGCGGAGCAATGTCGACTTCCCGGCGCCGTTGCGGCCCATCACCGCGAGCAGCTCGCCCTGCGCGATCGAGACGTCGATGCCGTGCAACACCTCGTTCGAGCCGTAGTGTGCCGCAACTTTCTTCAGCCGGGCGACGGGTTCGCCGAGCGTAGGCAGGGGCCGGCCGGTCGGTTCGATCGACGCGAGCCGCTCGCGCAGCCCACCCGCGACGCGGCGCGCGTCGCGGACGGAGAGTGGGATAGGGGTCCAACCGGCGGCGCGGGCCAGCGTGACCACCGGTGGGGCAACCGGCGCATCGATCATCACGATTTCAGGCGCGCCGACGCGCACGCGGCTGTCCGCGCCGACCACGCCGATCCGCGACGCGTACTGCACCACGCGCTCGAGCCGGTGCTCCGCGAGCATCACGGTGAGGCCGAGGTCGTCGACGAGGCGGGTGAGGATCGCGAGCACGTCCTCGGCCGCGCCCGGGTCGAGCGCCGACGTCGGTTCGTCGAGGACGAGGACGCGCGGCGAAGCGGTGAGAACGGAACCGATCGCGACGCGCTGCGCCTCGCCCGACGAGAGCGTGCCGAGTGTGCGCCGCCGCAGCGCCGCGATACCCAGGAGATCGAGGACGTCCTCGACGCGTCGGCGCATCACCTCGGGTGCGATGCCGAAGTTCTCCATCGCGTACGCGAGCTCGTCCTCCACCGTGTCGGTGACGAAGCTTGCGCTCGGGTTCTGTCCGACGACGCCCACGCGATCAGCCAGCTCGCGCGGTGGCGTGACCGTGGAGATACCGTCGACGGTGACTCGCCCGAGCAACGTGCCGCCCGTGAAGTGCGGGACGAGACCGTTGACCGCGCGCAGCAGTGTCGACTTGCCCGCGCCGGTCTCGCCGACGACGAGGAAGAACTCTCCTTCGTCGATCTTGATGCCGACGTCTGCGAGCGCGGGAGCGTGCGCATCCGGATACGTGAAGGTGACTTCGTCGAACGTGATCACGCGAGCTCGGCCGGAAGTGGGGGCGTCAGGAACGCGGGAAGCGTCGCGCCGAGAATTCCCAGCGCGGGGAGCAACGGGAGTGACGGCGCGACGAGCGGGCTGAAATCCGGATGGAGCCCGGCGACGCCCAGCCGCCCCGCGACGACGATTGTGGTCAGCGCACCCACGCCAGCCGTGACGGTGAGCCACTCCGGGAACCGCCACACGTCGGGCCGGTAGCGCGAGCGGCTCGCACCGGACGCGGACGCTCGCACGCTCGCGACGAGGAGCACGGCGCCGACCACGATCGTCGGTATGCCGAGCACGAACGGCGCGCCACCGTCGAGCACGCCGAAGACGCCGATCATGATCGCGAGCGCGCCGAGCAGGGTGGCTCCCTGACCCGCGCGGCGCCGCGCCTGCGGAATGTCGCCCTGGCGGCCGTAACCACGGCTGTCCATGGAAGCGGCCAGGTCGAGTGATCGTTCGAGCGCGCCTTCGAGCACCGGCACCGCGAGGCCGCGGAGCCCTCGGAGTCCTCGGTGCGGCCGGCCCCGCAGCCGGCGGGCGTCGCGGATCCCCGCGGCGGCGGCGACCGTCTGCGGTGCGAACGAGAACGCGACGGTCACGACGACGCCAAGCTCGTACAACACCGACGGGACCGCCCGCAGGAGGCGGTACGGACTCGCGAGACTGTTCGCGGCACCGACGCACGCGATCAACGTCGCGAGCTGCAGTCCCTGGTTGAACGCGGAGGCGAGCGCCTCGCGGGTGACGGCGCCACCCAGTGTCACGCCGGCCGCCCACGAGGGGAGGTCCACGTGGGGCAGCGTGAACACGACGTGACCGGGGAGGCGCTCACCGAACAGCACCTGCAGCAGCAGCCGCACGGCGATGATCACGAGCCCGAAGCGTAGGAAGGAGCCGAACGACCGGCCCCACGGCGCCTCCGGGCGCCGGGCCGCGACGACGATCCACGCCGCCGCGACGATCAACGCCAGCAGGAGCGGGTCGGTTGTGCGCAACGCGGAAGCTGCGAGCGCGAGCGCCCAGATCCACCACGCGATCGGATGGAGTGTGCGCGGTCTCAACGCGCGGGCCGGCGCCGGCGCGCCGCGACCGCACCGGCCGCGCTCAGGCCGAGGACGATCAGCAGGCCGGCGATCAAGCCGA
>DATJAA010000192.1:0-5215 GCA_035516815.1 Acidimicrobiia bacterium
GAGATTGCTCACGCGCCTCTGCGCGGTCTGCAAGGCGCGCGCCGCCGCCTCGGACACATGCTTGATGTGCGCGAGCTCCGCGTTGACTTGCTGCTGGAGCGCGAGATAGCGGTCGAGCAAATGCGACTCGTTCGATCCGAACGTGCCGAGGACGTGCAGCTGACTGCCGGCGTCGACGACCGAGTTGGTGTTCAGGTACCCGGCCAGTGCGGTCACGAGATCGGCGCTGCCCGCGTGTATGTACGCCTCGACCGCGGCCTGGTGCAGCAGGTCACGCGTCTGCTCGAGCTCCTCCTCCGTCCGGCGGGCGACCGCGTCCAGCCGCGCGAGCTCTCGCCGCGCCGCGGCATCCTTCCTTCTCGCCGTCACCACTCCCCGCGTGGCGGGACCGAGCCCCTTTTGCGCGGCCATGAGCGACGCTTCCGCGAGCCGCATCGCGTTCAGCAGCTCAAGACCGGAATTTGTCGGCAGCGAGAACGAAGGCATCGCCGCGGGCGGCGGCGGGATCGTTGTGGTCGTCGTCGGACCGCTCGACGGGACCGTCGTCGTCGGATCGCTCGACGGGACCGTCGTCGTCCCAGCGGCACCGTAGGCCGCGACGGGGCTCAAAACCGACGCGACGACCGCGACGACGAGCGCGACCGGCGCGCGAGAAAGACCGAACATCCCTTTCCCAGTCGGCATCCATGCCTGCGATCTTCAGGGACCAGCCTCGCCCCGGATCGTATGACTGTCCGTTTTCGTACGGACCGTCAGCTTCGCGGCACCTGGCTCCAGGGAAGTTCCTTGTCGGCACGCGGCTCGCCCGGCAGCCCGAGGACCCGTTCGCCGAGGATGTTCTTCATGATGTTCGTCGTGCCGCCCTCGATCGAGTTGGCCTGGACCCGGAGGAAGGCCTTCTGGGGGTTCGACAGATCCATCGCACTGCGCGGCCGTTCCATCGTGTAGCCGCTCGGGTAGAGCAACGCGTCCGGACCCATGAGGTCCATGACGAAGCTCATGATCCGCTGGTTCAGTCCCGCCATCGCGAGCTTGCCGACCGAGCCTTCCGGCCCCGGCGTGCCTTTGCGGCGCGACTGACTCGCGCGCATGTTCGTGAGGCGGTTCACTTCGGCTTCGATCCAGAGACGCAGCAGCGTGTCGCGTGCGACCGCGCCGTGCCGCGCCTCGTTGCGCTTCCATTGGTTCACCGCGACTGCGATGACGCCCGAACCGCGCGGATTCACCTGCCCGCCGATCGACACGCGCTCGTTCATCAGGGTCGTGAGCGAGACGTGCCAGCCCTCTCCAGTCTCACCCAGCCGCTCAGCGTCGGGGATGCGGACGTCGGTCATATAGACCTCGTTGAATTCCGCCTCTCCCGTCGCCTGCACGAGCGGCCGCACCTCGACGCCCGGCGCGTGCATATCGAGCACGAACATCGTCATGCCCTTGTGCTTCACCTGTTCGGGATCGGTGCGCACGAGAACGATGCCGAAACGCGCGACGTGGGCCAGGGTCGTCCAAACCTTCTGGCCGTTGAGGATCCATTCGTCGCCGTCGCGGGCCGCACGCGTCGACAGCCCGGCCACGTCCGAGCCGGCGCCCGGCTCGCTGAACATCTGGCACCAAATCTCTTCGCCCGTGAACAACGGCCGGAGGTACCGCTGCTTCTGCTCGTCCGAGCCGTGGGTGACCAATGTCGGCGCGCACATTCCGTGACCGATGGGATTCCGCGCGTACGGAATCGGCGCGCCGGCCGGGAAGAGCTTCCCGTTGATCGTGTTCTGCAGCTTGGGCGAGAGCGCGAGACCGCCGAAGCCGTCGGGAAAGTGCACCCACGCGAGGCCGAGGTCGAACTGCGCGCCGAGGAACTCCGCGGGCGGCGTCGTCTTCGGATCGAGCTTCGCGAGCAGGTCGTCGCAGAGCTGGGTGACTCGCTGTTCGTCCGCCGTCAACGGAGACTCCTCTCACAACTTGACCGTTCGGTCAAGTGTACGTGAGGGGCCGTCGGGAGCGCCACGCGGATCGGCCCATCGGCGCCCGAGTCGCCCACACGGCCCGTTAGCCTCGCCGCGTGCAGTCGCGCGGGAACGACGTCGACCTCGAGCGGGACGGCGACATCGCGCGACTGGTGATGGACCGCGCCGAGCGCCGCAATGCGCTCTCGCAAGCGGTCATGGAAGCGATGCTCGCCGCGCTCGACGAGGTCGCGAGCGACGATTCCGTCCACGTGCTCGTGATCGAGGGCCGGGGCCCGGCGTTCTCCGCCGGACACGATCTCGCCGAGATGCAGGCGAACCCGGCGCCGTCGTTCTACGAGACGCTCTTCGCGACGTGTGTGCAGTTGATGACGCGTGTGCACGAGCTCCCCCAGCCCGTGATCGCGAAGGTGGGCGGCGTCGCAACGGCGGCCGGCTGCCAGCTCGTCGCCGCGTGCGACCTCGCGGTGGCGTCCGATACCGCGCGCTTCGCGACGCCGGGCGTGAACATCGGACTCTTCTGCTCGACCCCGATGGTTCCCGTCACGCGCACGATTGGCCGCAAGCGCGCGCTGGAGATGTTGTTGACCGGTGAGATGATCGACGCGCACACCGCGCTCGAGTGGGGTTTGGTGAATCGCGTCGTCGCCGCCGATCGTCTCGATGACGAGGTCGACCTGCTCGCAAAGCGCATCGCCGCCGCGAGCCCATACGTCGTCGCGCTCGGAAAACGTGCGTTCTACGCGCAGGACCAGATCCCCGAGGCGGACGCCTACGAGGTCACCCGCCCTGTGATGGTGCAGAACGCGCAGGCCGACGACGCGCACGAAGGCATGCGCGCGTTCCTCGAGAAGCGGGCGCCGGAGTGGCGGAACCGATAGCCGACGTCGAAACCACGACCGGCCGCCGGCCCCGCTTCGACGCGCTCGCGCCGCTCCGGCACCCGCCGTATGCCCGGCTCTGGACGGGCGCGTTCATCTCGAACATCGGCACGTGGATGGAAACGCTGGCGCTCGCCATCTACGTCACCGAGCGCACGCACCACGCGGCGTGGACGGGAGCGATCGCCGCCGCGGCGTTCGTGCCGATCGCCTTCTTCGGACCGGTCGGGGGCGCGCTCGCCGATCGTTTTCCGCGCAAGCTCCTGTTGATGGCGACGACGGTGGTCCAGATGGGGTTGGCGTCACTCATCGCGGTGCTTTTCGCCGTCGGTCAGCCGTCCCCACAGCTGCTGACGCTGATCGTCTTCGGCAACGGGATCTGCGCCGGACTCGGGTTCCCGGCCTTCCAGGCCATCCTCCCCGACCTCGTGCCCGTCGAGGACCTCCCGGGCGCGATCGCGCTCTCGTCGGCGCAGTACAACCTCGGTCGCGTGGTCGGCCCGTTGCTCGCCGGGCTCGTGATCACGCTCGGTGGGTACACCCTGGCCGAGGCGATCAATGCGGCGAGCTTCCTCGCCGTCGTCGCGGTGTTGCTCACGCTCACCTTGCCGAAGCCGAGCCCGCACGCGAGCGATCAGAAGCTGATGCGATCCATCGTCGACGGGTTCCGGTTCGTGCGCAGGGAACCGGGACTCCGTATCAACGCGCTCGCGATGTGCGTCAACACGTTTCTCGCCGCTCCGTTCATCGCGCTCGTTCCCGCCATGGCGGAGAACGTGCTGCACAGCGGAAAGGTCGGAACGAGTGTCCTCATCGTCGCGCAGGGAACCGGCGCGGTCGCCATGGCACTCGTGCTCGGCGGGCTCGTCGAGCGGTTCGGGCCGCGCCGGCTGCTCGTAGGGCTGATGGCCGGGCTCCCGCCCGCGCTCGCGGCGTACGCGTACGCGCCGAGCCTCGCGCTGTCGGCGCTCGCCCTCCTGGTGGTCGGCGCGTTGTATCTCGGCGCACTCTCGACGTTCTCGACCATCGCCCAGCTCCGAGCCCCCGCGAACATCCGCGGCCGGGTCGTCTCCGTGAACACCATGATCCTCGGATCCTTGTATCCGATCGGGGCGGTGTTGCAAGGCAAGATCGCCGACAACGTCGGGCTCCGCGTGACGACGTTCGCGGCCGGCGCGGCCATGGCCGGCATCCTGGTCGTCGCTCGCGTCGTCCGACCGGGTGTCACGAAAGCGCTCGACACGCCCATCGCTTAGCCCCGTCGGTTAGCGTCGCATCATGGCAGTCGTCGAACTTGAACGGCGCGGGCAGATCGCGCTCGTCACCTTCAACCGGCCCGATGCACGCAACGCGGTGAGCCCCGAGGTGAGCGAGGCGATGGCGAAGATCCTTGACGAGGTCGAGGACGATTCGGCGCTCCGGGCGGTCGTACTGACCGGGCGCGGCGAGGTGTTCTGCGCGGGCGCCGACCTCAAGGTCGTGGCGCAGGGAAGGGCAAACGACATCGCGCGTGGCAAGGGCGGTTTCGGCGGGATCGTGAACCGCGACTTCCCGAAGCCGATCATCGCCGCAGTGAACGGACCCGCGTTGGCAGGCGGATTCGAGGTCGTGCTCGCGTGCGACCTCGTCGTCGCGGCCGATACGGCGCGCTTCGGCATCCCCGAGGTGAAACGCGGCCTCATGGCCGCCGCGGGCGGACTGATCCGGCTCCCCAAGCGGGTGCCGCTCGCGATGGCGCTCGAGCTGGCGATGACCGGCGATCCCATCGACGCGGCGCGTGCCCTGCAACTCGGCCTCGTCAATCGAGTGGTCGCGGCCGACCGGGTGGTCGCCGAGGCAATCGCGCTCGCGGAACGCATCGGCGAGAACTCCCCGATCGCCGTGCGCAATTCGCGCCAGCTCGTGCGCGAGGCGGCCGAGATGAGCGAGTCCGAGGGCTGGGCGCGCACGATCGAGCTGATGATGCCCGTCTTCGAGAGCGGCGACTCCGTAGAGGGCGCCACGGCGTTCGCGGAGAAGCGGGCTCCGGTGTGGCGCAGCACCTGACCGGCTGATCCGGCGGGCACCGCTCGGTCCGCCGCGTTCGTCCGGGCCCGGTGAGAACCTTGGGAGCAAACGCTCCTACAATGCCGGGCGTGACGGCTCAACCGACCGGTTCCCAGACGCAGTCGTGGCGCGTGGAGGAGCTGGCCGAGCGCGCCGAGCTCTCGGTCGACACGATCCGCTTCTACCAAAAGCGCCGGCTCCTGCCCCCGCCCGCGCGGTCCGGCCGGATCGCGTGGTACGGGGTCGAGCACGCGGAACGGCTCGCGCGCATCCGGGAGCTGCAGGGCCGCGGCCTGACCCTCTCGCTCATCGCCCGGGTGCTCGACG
>DATJAA010000193.1:0-12142 GCA_035516815.1 Acidimicrobiia bacterium
GTCGACGACCTCCTCGAGCGTCGAGCGGAACGCGTCGACGAGCTGGTGCGGGAGCCGGCGCACGAAACCGACCGTGTCGGAGAGCAGCACGACTTCGCCACCGGGGAGCCGCAGGCGACGAGTCGTGGGGTCGAGCGTCGAGAACAGCTGGTTCTCCACGAGCACCCCCGCGTCGGTGAGCCGGTTGAGCAGCGTCGACTTGCCCGCGTTGGTGTAGCCGACGAGCGCGACCGTGGGGAGATCACGCCGCCGGCGCGCCTTGCGTTGCGTCGCTCGAGTCGCGCCCAGGTCGGCGAGCGCGCGCTCCAGGCGTTGGATTCGGCGCAGCAACCGCCGGCGGTCGACCTCGAGCTGGGTCTCACCCGGGCCGCGGGTGCCGATCCCGCCGCCCTGCTGGCTGAGCTGCAGGCCGCGGCCCCGCAGCCGCGGCAGCCGGTAGCGCAGCTGCGCGAGCTCGACCTGCACGGCTCCGTCCTGGCTCGTCGCGTGCTGGGCGAAGATGTCGAGGATCAGCGCGACGCGGTCGACCACATCGACCGCAAACAGACGCTCGAGGTTACGTTGCTGCGCCGGCGTGAGCTCGTCGTCGAAAATCACGACATCGATGTCGAGCGCCTGCGCGACCGCTTGCAGCTCGTCGACCTTGCCCTTGCCGATATATGTGGCGGGGTCGGGAGTTCGGCGCCGCTGCAGCTCGGCGAACACGGGCTCGGCGCCGGCCGTGTCGGCGAGCAGTGCGAGCTCCTCGAGTGACGCTTCGGCCTCCTCGACCGAATGCGTTCCGAACGTCGTCCCCACGAGCAGCGCGCGCTGACGGACGCGGCCGAGGTCGATCTCGGTCGCGGTGAGGCGGCGTCGCTGCCGGCTCTGGTGCGCGCGGGACAGCTCGGTCACGACTCGCCACACCGTCCGGCGTAACCGTCGATCTCCTCGATCTCGACGTCGAAGACATGCTCGACCGGGCCGCCGAGCCGCACCGTGTCACCCAACGTGACGTCGAGCCCGCCACCGGGGACGCGCACGCGGACGTGGTCGTCGACCACACCCCGGTTGTGCGCGACCGCCGCGACCGCGCAGGCGCCGGTACCGCACGACAAGGTCTCGCCGACCCCGCGCTCCCACACCCGCATGTCGATGGCGTCCGGTGGATGGACGCGGATGAACTCGACGTTCGTGCGCTGCGGGAAGCGGGCGTCGAGCTCGATGCGCGGCCCGTGCGACGCCAGGGGAACTGCGTCGGGGTCTACGACGAAGCACACGACGTGCGGATTCCCCACGTTCGCGACGTCACCCCAATACTCCACGCCCTCGACGACGAACTCGACATCCTCCTCACCGAGGGTCACCGCGCCCATGTCGACGTCGGCTGCGATCACCGTTCCCGCCGTGTCGCGAGTCAGGGCCACGACTCGCAATCCGGCCGCGGTCTGCACCCGTAGCTCGTCGGCGGTTCCGAGACCGGCCCGCGCCGCGACCCATGCGAGGCACCGGATGCCGTTCCCGCTCATCTCCGCGGCACCGCCGTCGGCGTTCCGGAGGGTCATCGTGCAATCGATCCCGTCGTCGGGAGAGCCGGGGCCGATGCTGATGAGCCCGTCGGCCCCGACGCCGCGATGGCGGTCGCAGAGCGCGGCAACCTCTGCGGGCGCGAGCGCGCGCGATTCCGCGTCGAGGGCAAGGCGAACGAGGAAGTCGTTGCCGGTCGCGTGCAGCTTGGAAAGTCGGGTCGAGGTCATGCGGGAGTCGGTCATGCGGGAGCGGCGGCCTTCGTGGTCGCGCCGGCCTCCCAGAGTGCCAGGACAACGGGGAGGATGGCCTGCGGATTTCGCGCGGCGCCCACCCAGCGGATTCGGGGGTCGCGGCGGAACCAAACCCGTTGGCGGCGCGCGAACTTCCGGGTGCGGCTCACCGCGAGCTCGAACGCCTCCGAGATCGGGATCTCGCCCCGAATGTGCGCGAGCAGCTCCTTGTAACCGATCGCCTGCCCGGCCGTACGAGAAAGTCCCTGTGAACGGACAGCAAGCAGTTTGACCTCGTCCTCCAGACCGGCGCGCCGCATCGCCGCGAAGCGCGCCGCGATCCGGCGGCCGAGCACCTCCCGCGGCAACCAGACGCCGACGAGCGCGACATCGATCGCGGGCGGTCCGTATTGCGCCAGGCCGGATCCGAAGGAGGAAAAGGGCCGTCCGGTCGTCTGCAGGACCTCGAGGGCGCGCACGACTCGCCGGGCGTTCCCCGGCTCGATGCGCGCGGCCGCGATCGGATCGGAATCGACCAGTCGGGCGTAAGCGCCCGCCAACCCCTCCGGCGAGGCCGTCTCGGCTTCGAGCGCGCCGCGAACCTCGGCGTCGCGCGGGGGCACGCTCAGACCGTCGACGACGGCGCGCACGTAGAGGCCGGTGCCGCCGACGAGCAGTGCGCGCTTGCCTCGCGACTCGATGTCGGCGACGGCCGCCTGTGCAGCGAGCTGAGTCGCCCGGACCGACCACTCTTCGGACGGGTCGACGACGTCGATCAGGTGATGCGGGACGGCGGCGAGCTCGGCCGAGGTCGGCTTGGCCGTGCCGATGTCCATCCCGCGGTACACCTGCATGGAGTCGAGCGAGACAATCTCGACGTCCTCGAAACGCGATGCGAGCGCGAGCGCGAGCTGCGACTTCCCCGACGCCGTCGCTCCGACGACAGCGAGATGCCGCGTCACACCACCGCGACCGGGATACGCACGCGCCGCCGCGGCGCGGCCTTGACCCGCCCGATCGCATCGGCGCGTAAGAAGTGAGCCGCCGCGCTCGTGACGACAACGTCGACCAGCTCGCCCGGCTCCGTTCCGGCGAGCGGCACGAAGTGCACGAGCTTGTTCTGGCGGGTGCGGCCGGACCAGACCGCCGCGTCCTTCTTGGACGCGCCCTCGACGAGCAGCTCCTCGGTCCGGCCAACTCTCGCCTCGTGCTTGCGCTGTGCATGCCCCTCGACCACCGCGAGAAGCCGCTGCATACGCTCCTGGAGCACGTCGTTCGGTAGGAAGTCGTCGGTCATCGTCGCCGCTTCGGTGCCGGGACGGGGTGAAAACACGAAGGTGTACGCCGCGTCGTACTCAGCGGCGTCGGCAACCTCGAGCGTACGCACGAAGTCGTCTTCGGTCTCGCCGGGAAAACCCACGATGATGTCGGTCGTCACGGCGAGATCGGGGATTGCCGCGCGCGCGGCCTCGAGCCGTTCCAGGTAGCGCTCGGCGGTGTAGCCGCGGTGCATCCGCGCCAGCGTGCGGTCGCTCCCCGCCTGCAACGGAAGGTGCAGATGCTCGCAGACGCTCGCACACTCGGCCATCGCGGCGATCGTCTCCGGCCGCAGGTCCTTCGGGTGCGGCGAGGTGAAGCGGACGCGCTCGATACCGTCGACGTTGTCGAGCGCGCGCAGGAGATCGGCGAACTGCGGACGGAACTGCCCGGCTCCGAGGTCGCGGCCGTACGAATTGACGTTCTGGCCGAGCAGTGTGATCTCGACGACCCCGTCACGCGCGAGCTCTGATACCTCGTGCACGATGTCGCCGGTGCGGCGGCTGACCTCACGGCCACGAACCGCGGGAACGATGCAGAAAGCGCACGCATTGTCGCAACCGATCTGGATCGTCACCCACGCGGCATGATCGACCTCTCGGCGAACGGGCAGCGCTGACGGGTAAGCCTCGTGTTCCTCGAGGATCTCCACCACCGGCCCGCTCCTGCCCGCATCGCGGAGCAGTTCCGGAGCGTGGGCGAGATTGTGCGTTCCGAACACGACGTCGACGAAGGGTGCCCGCTCCCGCACCCCCTCGCGATCCTTCTGGGCGAGGCATCCGCCTACCGCGATCTGCAGGCCCGGGCGTTCGTTCTTCAGGGCCTTCAGATCGCCGAGGTGGGCGTACAGCTTGTTGTCGGCGTTCTCACGAATGCAGCACGTGTTCAGGACGACGACATCCGCCTCGCCGATATCGTCGGTCGGCTCCATCCCGTCGGCCGCGAGCACGCCCGCGATGCGTTCCGAGTCGTGCTCGTTCATTTGGCACCCGTAGGTGCGTACATAGAAACGCCGGGCCATGACCCGGCCAGTCTACGGCCCGCCTCCGCCCGGGAGACCGGGGAACCCCGAGCCCCCAGTCAACCTCGGGACCGGTCTCCGAGCGGTTCCGGAGTCTCAGGCGTCGACGTCCTGTTCGACGTCGGCTTCGGTCTCGTCCGTGAGATCGACCTCGTCGTTCAGGCCAACGGCATCCTTGATCTTCTCGCTGATCTCGACCATCAGATCGACGTTCTCGGCGAGGAAGGTCTTCACGTTCTCGCGGCCCTGGCCGAGCTGCTCGCCGTCGTACGTGAACCACGCACCCGACTTCTTTATGATGCCGAGCTCGACTCCGACATCGAGCAGCGAGCCTTCCCGGCTGATCCCCTTGCCGTACATGATGTCGAACTCGGCCTGCTTGAACGGCGGCGCCGTCTTGTTTTTGACGACCTTCACTCGCACACGGTTGCCGACGACTTCGGGACCGTCCTTGATCGACTCGATGCGGCGGATGTCGAGACGTACGGACGAGTAGAACTTGAGCGCTCGGCCGCCGGGCGTGGTCTCCGGCGAGCCGAACATCACACCGATCTTCTCGCGCAGCTGGTTGATGAACACGGCAATCGTGCGGGACTTGTTGAGGTTGCCGGTGAGCTTGCGGAGCGCCTGGCTCATCAGCCGAGCCTGCAGACCCATGTGCGAGTCGCCCATCTCGCCCTCGATCTCGGCCCGGGGCACGAGCGCGGCCACGGAGTCGATGACGAGCACGTCGAGCGCACCCGAGCGGATGAGCATGTCGGCGATCTCGAGTGCCTGCTCCCCCGTGTCGGGTTGGCTGATCAACAGCTCGTCGACGTTGACGCCGATGGCCGACGCGTATACCGGGTCCATCGCGTGCTCGGCGTCGATGTATGCGCACACGCCGCCGTTGCGCTGTGCCTCGGCGACGACGTGCGTCGCGAGGGTGGACTTGCCGGAGGACTCCGGCCCGAAGATCTCGACGATCCGCCCCCGGGGAAGGCCGCCGATGCCAAGTGCAAGGTCGAGCGCCAATGCGCCGGTCGGGATCGCCTCGATCCCCACGTGCCCACGCTCCCCGAGCTTCATGATCGAACCCTTGCCGAACTGCTTCTCGATCTGGCCGAGCGCCATGTCGAGCGCCTTTTCCCGGTCCACCTGAGAACCCCTCTCTGCCACCATGGCCTTACTCCGTTCGGTCGGGGGAAGCCGTCGTGGGGGCGACCCTAACGATGGGGTGTGACAGCTACGGGCTCCTCACCAGTGGCGAAGCACCGGACGATCCCGCCGACGAATCACACGCGTGTAACGGACACTAGACCGAACAGGCGTTCGACTCAAGGACCTCGAGGACCGGAACCCCAAGGACCGGGGACAGGGGCAATCGGCCGCGCTCGGCGGAAGCCTTACCGGGCTCTAACTCCGAGCGAGGCATGTTGATCGTCATGCTCCTCGCAGCGTTCGTCGTGGCACTCTCGCTCCTGCTGTGCCTCGGATTGTTCCTCGGCCGCAGTCGGGGGTGAGCCGCGAACACAGCAACTGCGATGCGGAGTTGCGCGCACCACTCTGCCGTCACCCGGACGAGTGACGTGTATCGTCCCGGCCGGGCGGCACATTGTCGGGGGACCACGAGTGCGATTGATCGACGGTCGGTGGGTCTGTCGCCAATGCGGTGCCGTTCTCGACGTGCCGACCGACCGCGACCCGAAGGTCGTCATCAAGGCGGCTTCGGGAAAGCCGAACGTCCGCGTGCTGATGCTCGGCGACACCGAGGTTCATCGATGCGAGATCGAGCCGACCTGACGAGCGAGCGTTTCCCACGCGAAGCGCGATCGGCCGTGTGAGTCCCGGGCCGCGTCCGCCTTGCGGGCGCTCGCAGCCGGCGTAGCTCAGATCGCCGTCGGAATCACCGCACGCACGGTGTGTTCCGCGCCGCCCCGCCGGAGAACGCTCTCGAACAGCACGACCTCCGTCGACTTCCACGCGTCGCCGACCGGCTCGGGGCCGATCGCCGAACAGATGGCCCGGAGATCGGATGGCTCACCGAAGCGCGCGAGCGTGAGGTGCGCGACGTACGGGCGGGCCTCTCGCGTGTTGCCGAGCGGTGCGAGCCTCTCGCCGACGACGAACGCGAGGTTTGCCATCCATGTCTCGCCTTCCTGGAGGCCGAGCGCGAGTATCCGCGCCCGGCGCGGATTCCCGAACGCGCGGGCACCCGCGAGCCGCAGCCGTCCGGGACGGACGTCGAACGGCTCTTCCGCCAGCGCGTGCACGACTGCATCCAGGTCGACCTGGTTGCCGAGGAATTGCACCGTGAGATGCCACTGATCGCGAGGTGCCGGTCGGCCCGGCGCGATCTCCACTCCGGCCATCCGCGCCGCGATCGCGTCGAGTACCGCCTCAGGAGGGCGGACCGCGACGAACGCACGCGCCATCGGCTAACTGTCGCAGAGGCAGACCTCGTTGCCCTCCGGATCGAGCATCACGATCCAGCGACAGCCGAACTCGCAGACCGGCTCGGAGCTGACACGCGTCGCGCCCAGCCCGACGAAGCGCTCGGCCTCCGATTCGATGTCGTCGACAATGAGATCGAGGTGCACACGGTTCTTCACGGACTTCGGTTCGGGTACCTGTTGGAACACGATCGTCGTGCCGTTTGTACCCGGTTCCGGCACGCACGACGTGTACTGCCCCGCCGAATCGCGAGGCACGTAGCCGAGCGCCGCGCAGTAGAAGGCTCGCAGCGCCGCGGCGTCGGCGCAGTCGATGTTGATCTGGACGTCGATCATCGTGCCTCCAGAACGTCGAGTCGCTGCCGCAACAGATTCAGCAGCGAGATCGTCGAGAACTGGCGCAGACGTTCCCGGTCGCCCGGGAGGCGGGTGCTCACGACCTCGGTCGGCAGCCCGGGCAGCGCGAGCCCGAAGTACACCGTCCCGACCGCGACGCCTTCTTGTTCCGTCGGCCCGGCGACGCCGGTGGCGGAGACGCCGACGTCCGCGCCGAGCACCCGCTGCGCCGCCTCGGCCATCTCCCGCGCCGCGGCTTCGCTCACGACCGACGCGGCCGTGACGCCGAGCACCGACCGCTTCACGTCCGTCGCGTAGGAGGCGATCGTCCCGCGAAACGTCTCGCTCGCGCCCGGGACGTTGACGATGCGCGCGCCGATCAGGCCCCCCGTCAGCGACTCCGCGATCCCGAGGCTCCATCCCCGGCCGCGCAGGAGCTCGAGCACGGCCGACTCCATCGTCTCGTCGTCGACGCCGAAGACGAGATCGCCGAGGATCAGCCGCAGCTCCTTCTCCTCGAGGTCGACCATCGCCCGCGCTTCGGCCTCCGTGGCCGCCTTGGCCGTCACGCGCACGACCAGGCCTTCGATGCCCCGCGCGAGAAACGCGATCGTCGGGTTGCCGCCCTGGGTGTCGAGCGCGTCGAGACGGTGCGCCACCATCTCGGCCAGCGCCGATTCCGACGTCCCCCACGTCTTCAACGATGTCGAGACGATCGCGGCCGCTTCCCCGGAACGGCGCAGGAGGTCGGGGATCACGTGATCCGCCACCATCTGCTTCATCTCGTAGGGCACGCCGGGCACCGCGTACACCACCTTTCCGCCGGGCAGCTCACAGAGCAGACCGGGAGCGGTTCCGATCGGGTTCGGAATGGCCGATCCGCCCTCCGGCACATCGGCTTGCCGAAGATTGTTCTGCGGCATGTCACGGACCCGGGCACGGAACATTTGCGCGATCGACTCCGCGAGATCGTCGTGCCGCACGAGCGGGACGCCCATCAGCTCCGCGATCGCGTCGCGGGTGAGATCGTCCTGGGTCGGGCCCAACCCGCCGCACACGAGAACCGCTTCTGCGCGAGAGAAGAGGTCGCGAAGCGCGCCAACGATACGGGCCTGGTTGTCGCCGATCACTCGGTGTTCGTAGGAGTCGATTCCCGACGCCGCGAACTGTTCACCGATCCACGCACTGTTGGTATCGACGATCTGACCGAGCAACAACTCGGTTCCGATCGCGAGCACTTCACACCGCACGTCGTTCGGCCCCCGTTCAGTTCTCGGCGCGCTGCCAATCGGTGTAGCCCCGGCGCAGGATCTCGAGGCCCGACACGAGCGTGAGCGCGACCGCGACGGCGAACACGAGCTGCTGCAAGCCCGTGTTGTCGGCGGTGATCGGCAAGAGCACGACACCGACTGCGCAATATTGCGTGAACGCCTTGTACTTTCCGAGGCGTTGGGCCGGCAGAACGATGCCCCGCCGGCCGGCGACGGAGCGGTACACACTGATCCCGATCTCCCGTACGACGACGAGCATCACCGCCCACCACGGGAACACACCCCGGTCGGCGAGCACTGCGAGCCCGCCCAGCACGATCAACTTGTCGGCGACCGGATCGAGGAACGCGCCGGACCGCGTCGCGCCGTCCCGGCGCGCCATCCAACCGTCGAGGCTGTCGCTCGCCGTGATCGCGAACCAGAGGGCGACAGTGAGCCACTCGGAGCCCCGGCTGCGGATGAGCGCGAGGGTGGGAATCGCGACGACGATCCGGCTCAGGGTGACGAGGTTCGCGGGAGTCGCGAGCGCGCCCTGCCCGAAGCGCTTCGTCGCGCGGCTCGGCGGCGGCACGGCGGCCGCGGTCATATCGAGACTTTCGCGTCGAGATCGGGGCCTTCGATACCACAGACGGTCGCGCGCACGACGGCTCCGGGCCGGGCGAACAGGTCTCCCGTTCCCAGCAGGCGTACGACGCCATCGATCTCCGGCGCCTCGCGATAAGTACGGCCGACCAGCAGGCCGTCGTCGACCCCGTCGACGAGCACGTCGACGTCTCGACCGATGAGCGCGGCGCGCGCGGCGGCCGTGACGGGCTCTTGCACCTCGGAACACTCGCGCAGCCGCTCGGCGACGAGCGAGTCCGGGATCGCGCCGCCGAGCCCGGATGCCGCGGTGCCGTCCTCGCGCGAGAACGCGAAGAAGCCGGCCCAATCGAGGCGCGCCGCGCCGAGGAACGTCAGCAGGGTCTCGTGGTCGCTCTCGGTCTCACCGGGAAAGCCGACGATGAACGACGAGCGAAACGTCGCGTCGGGCTCGGCGGCACGGATCGCGCCGATGATCTCGGTGAAGCGGTCGCCGCTCCCCCACCGTTTCATCGCGCGCAGCAGACCGGGTGCCGCGTGTTGGAGGGAGAGGTCGAAGTACGGAACGACGGTTCGCAGCTCGAGCATCGTCGAGACGAGCGGATCCTTGACTTCCGATGGGTAGAGATAGAGGAGTCGGACGCGCGCGAGCCCGTGGTCGTGCAGGAGGTCGAGTCGCCTCAGGAGCGGCTCCAGCGACCCCGGCTCCCCCGCGTCGCGGCCGTACCAGGCGAGATCCTGGGCGACGAGCACGATCTCGGCGACACCCTGCTCGACGAGTGCACGCACCTCGGACTCGATCGACTCCGGCGCGCGCGAGCGCTGCTTCCCGCGGAACGAGGGGATCGCGCAGAAGGCACACGCACGATCGCAGCCTTCGGCGATCTTCACGTACGCCCACGGCGCGGTCGGTGTGGGCCGCGGCAGCTCGAGGAGGTCGCGCACGCCGGTTGGCTTGCGCCCGCGCAGCACGACGTCGGCGAGCGCGCCTTCGTCTGCGAACCCGACGACCGCGTCGGCCTCCGGGAGCGCGGCGCGCAGCTCCTCGCCGTACCGCTCCGCCATGCAACCCGTGACGACCAGACGAGCACCCGGGCTCCGCGCATCCGACAGCGCGAGCGCGACGTCGATCGATTCCTGCCGGGCGGCCTCGATGAACGCACACGTGTTCACGACGATGAGGTCGGCATCTTCGGCCCGGTCGGCGGGCAGGAGCCCGTCTGTGAGCAGGGAGGCGACGACCTTGTCGGAGTCGACTGCGTTCTTCGGGCAGCCAAGCGTCTCGACGTGGAATCGCTTGCGGATCGTCGATTCGCCGCGCATCGCTGCCATCGTACCGACGGACCCCCGTACACTCTCCGCCCGTGGACGAACCGAGCCTCTGGTGCCCGTCGTGCGGGGCCGAATACCAGGTCGGAGTCGAGCGCTGCACCGACTGCCGGGTCGCGTTGGTTCTCGAGAAGCCGACCCACCTCGTCGACATCGACGACGACCAAGACGCCGAGGACGACGGCCTCGTCGAGATCGGCGAATGGCCGAAGATCCAGGCCCAGGTGTTGCGGCGGCGGCTCGAGACGGCGAGCGTCCCGGTCATGATCGAATGGACCGGATCCGCCGACGACCGGCGTGGTGTCGTGCTCGTGCCCGAGGACCAGGCAGAGTTCGCGAGCGCGGTCGTGAACGAGATCGACGTCGAGGACGAGGTGAGCGACGACTCACCCCATGCCTACGTCTCGCGGATCGAGGAGCTCCTGTCGGCGGCGGCGGGGCTGCTCGACGAGCTCCGCACCCGACTCGACGACCTCGAGGCCGACGGCCGCCTCTGATCAGATCGGCGAATACGTCGTCGGCGCCGGGAACGTCGTCGTCTGGGGTGGCGCGTCGATCGGGCCGATCAACCGCAGCAGACCGTTGTCGACGCGGTAGAGGCCCCCGGGCGAACCGAGCACGAACAGCCCCGCCGACGTCGGCACGACGGTCGAGAGGCGGACCGACTTCGACTCGACAAGCACCGTCCCGGGGCCTGCGAGGTTCGTGAGGTCGTAGCGCCGCAACCGCGTCTGCGGATCGGCGCTGGTTCCCTCGTCGATCGCGTACACGCCACCCTGGCCCGTGAGAAGGCGCGAGCAGCCACAAGCGGGCCCGGCGGCAGCCGACGGTTGGATCGGCCCGTCGAGATTGCGCGGAACCGTCCACAGCAAGGTGCTGCATCCGTCGAAGACGCACTGCGTCGTGATCAGGCGGTCCCCCGCCGGCGACATCCACACCGGACCGCTCGGGCCGCCGGTTCCCGCGGTCGGGAACTCGGATGCGGGGAGCGACGACTGCGCGCCCGTCGCGAGGTCGCGTACCACCAACGCGTCGTCGTACTGCTTCTGAACGGTGACCGCGCAGTTCGCGTTTACCGCCGCATCGTTCTTCGGCCAGACGAGCAAGACCCTCCGCCCGTCGGGCGACAGCGTGAAGTCTTCGGCGTGCGCGACGACGGTACGTACGTTCGTCAGCAGGTTCAGCTTCACGACCTCGGGGCACGACTGGTTGTCCTCGGCTTGGGTCGCGTACCAGATCGTCTCGTGATCCGCGGCGAACGCCGAGTCGGTCACCTCGCGGCCTGCGAACGCGGTCACCAGCGTGTCTAGCGCGTGGCCGTTCGCGCCTACCGCGAAGATCTTGCGGCCGCTGCTCTGCAACATGACGGCGCCGGCCGGAATCACGGGGATCGCGGGGCTCGTCGTCGTTGGTTTCGGCGGGTTCGTCGGCGCCGTCGTCGAAGCCGGGCTGACGATGTTCGGACGGCGTGGGCTGCTCGATCGCGTCGCGACGACACCTGCCACCGCTGCGACGATCGCGACGACGACCAGCGCCGCCAGCGCAACCAACGTGCCGCGGCGAACGCGGCGGGGAGTCGCCTCGGAAACCTCGTTGAGATCGGACTCCGCCGCGTCGAGGACCGATCCGTACGCGCGCAGCTGCGCTTCGAGTTCACGCATCGTCGCCTCCCAGAACCGCGCGCAACCCGCGCATCCCGCGTTCGAGGTGGTTCCGCAGCGTCGACACCGTGCAGCCGAGCGCGGCGGCCGCCTCGACCTGCGTCCATCCATGCGCGTGCACGAGCAACACCGCGGCTCGCTGGCGGTTCGACAAACCGGCGAGCGCACCCGGCAGGCGAGGGTCGATGTCGGGGAGCTCCGATGCCGGAACCGTGGGCATCACCGGCGACCGCCGTCGATACCGCCGGCTGCGCGACTGGCCGACGCGGAAGAGGTAGCCGACCGGGTTCGCCATCGGCTCGATCGCCGACCAGCGCTCCCATGCCACCGCGAGTGCGTCGGCGGTGGCCTCGGTGCCGACTTCCAGCCCGTACCAGGAGACGAGGGCGCGCCGCAGCCGCGGTTCGACGTCGGACGCGAACCGCGCGAACCGCTGCTCGTTGCTCGTCCCCGC
>DATJAA010000194.1:0-4280 GCA_035516815.1 Acidimicrobiia bacterium
CGCGGCACTCCAGCTCGAGATCACCGAAAGCCGGTTCGTGGCCTATCTGCGGCGAGCGCGGGCCGCGCTCGACGAGCTGCGGGCAGTGGGCGTGATGATCGCGATCGACGACTTCGGGACCGGCTACTCCTCGCTGTCGTACCTCAAGCGGCTGCCGGTCGACGTGCTGAAGATCGACAAGTCGTTCCTCGACACGCTCGACAGTGTCGACGCCGACGTCGCCATCGTGGCGGCCGTGATCACCATGGGCCACGCGCTCGGCATGAAGGTCACCGCCGAAGGGGTGGAGCGGGTCGAGCAGGCCGACCTCCTGCGCGACCTCGGGTGCGACTCCGCCATGGGCTGGCTGTGGTCGGCCGCGCTGACGCCCGCGGAGCTCGCGAAGTGCGCGCTGGTGGGCTTCCCCATGGCCGGCGGCGACACGGGCGCGGTCGTGCTGCCCATGCGCGCCCGCGCCTGAGGCTCGGAGGCGGCGGCGGGAATCGAACCCGCGTGGAAGGTTTTGCAGACCTCTGCCTGGGCCACTCGGCTACGCCGCCGGGCGTCGGGTGAGCGTACTAGGCGCAAACTCGCCCCCCCGAGAAGCGCCTCACGAAAAGCGACCGAGCACACCGCCGACCACGAGGCCCAGCGTCCACCAGAACGCAAGCGGAAGCCGGCGCACCGAAGCCAGAACCCCGACGGCGACGAGCGCAAGGACGACGACCGACGCGACCATCGTGTCGAATCGCTCGAATGCGATCACCGCGAGTGCGCACGTGAAGGCCGCGAGCAACTGGCCGAACAGCGTCAGGCGGATGTCGATGTTCCGGGGCCTCCAGTCGATGGAGGTCGGGTGGGGCCGCGCCGGTGCGGCCGCCGGAATGAGGTCGGAGTTCCCGCCGCCCCAGACGATCGTCTCGACCGGCGGCGGGCCGGGCCGCGGTGAAAGCCCGTTGAGCGCAGACTTCGGCGGAAGTCCCGGTATCGAACGCCGCGAGGCTTCGTCGATCGGGGCGCCCGGCGCGCGGCGGAGTGAATCGGCGTAGCGGGCGAGCCGCGCCATCACCTGCTCAGGCGATTCCTCCTGCACAATCTCATTATCGTCCGTCGATGTCTCGGTCGAAGGAACCCGAACGGACCCGGCGGTGGCGGGCGCCGCGCCGCGACACCCCGGCCGCGTCGCGAAGGCGAGCGGAAGCCAAGTCTTACGTGGCGAGGCGACGCGAGACGCTCGAAACGGTGCAGGTCATGCCGGCCGTGTACTTCGCGGTCGTCGCCGCCGTCCAGCTCCCTGACTGATTCGGCGCGACGTCGCTCGCCATCGCCGCCGTCGCATACAGCCGCTTCCCAGACTTGTCATTGATGGAGAGCTGAATCACGAAGGTGGAGCGTTGCGAAGTCGCGTTCTTGATCGCGCCTTTGATCACGAGATGGTGGGCTGCATCGGGGGCACACGACGAGATGACGACCCGCTTGGCCGCGGCGTCGTTGAGGGCGACCTGTTCCTTGGAGAGCGTCGTCGTCGTGACCCCGGCGCTCGAGGCGGGCGCGGTTGTGGGCGCGCCGTTCGACGATTTCCCGGAGCTGCTGCAAGCTGCGAGTGCGAGCAGCAGTGCCGGCACGAGTAGACGCTTCACGGGCACGACCGTACTGCGGAGTCCGGGCCGCGTGGCGCGCATCTCGGATGGCGAGCTACGCGGGCACGTAATCGGGACTGACCCAATAGTTGCCGGCCCCGAACGTGCTTGTGGGGAACGAGCTCGTCCCGTACCGATACACGCCGTTCCCACCCGACGCCGAACTCGACGGCGCCGACAACACACCCTGATCCCACTCCGACGCGAAGTACTGATTATCGAACGAATAATGCCCAGCCGACGTGTGATACGACGCCACATACGTCGTCCCCGCCGTCACCGCCACCGGCGACGAGAACGAAACATCCTGCCAACCCGAAGCCGACTCACTCGTAAACGTCGCCGTCGCCAACAACGACCCCGACGAACTCCACAACGAACCCGTATGCGTCCCCGTGTTCGCAGCCGACTTATAGAACCGCACACCCGTCACATAACCATCCGCACTCGCGGAGAACTTCACACCCAACTCGACCGACGCCCCACCATCACCATCATCAACCGTCCCCGGCACCGCCGACGACGCCCACAACGCACACGGACACGAAGCCCCCGCCGGCGTCACCACATTCGAAGCCCCCGACAACGGACCCGTCCCCACACCATTGGTCGCCGACACCTCAAACGTGTACGACGTCCCATTCGACAAACCCGTCACCACCGTCGACGTCGCCGGCGGCGAACCCGAAACGACCACCGCCGACTGCGCCACCGACCCCACAAACGGCGTCACCGAATACGACGAAATCGGCGAACCATTCGCAGCCGGCGCCGTCCACGACACCGTCGCCGACGCATCACCACCCACCGCCGACACACCCGACGGCGCACCCGGAACCGACGCCGGACCCAACGACGACACATACACCGGACTCACGAAGTAATTCGACGAGTCGTAGGTGCTCGTCGGGAAGACGGGGCTCGAGCCGTACTTGTAGACGCCGTTCGGCGCGCTCGGCGTGTCGCTCGGCGCGTGCAACGGTCCGCTGTCGACGTGGCCCGTCGCCGCGAACGCCCATTCCGTGGAGGCGTAACTCTGCGTGTGGTACGACGCGACGTATGTCGTCCCCGCGGTCACGGGCACCGGCGACGGCAGAGCGGCCTGCTGCCAGCCGCTCGCGGTCTCGTTCGTGAAGGTCACCTGTCCGAGCAGCGTTCCACCGACCGACCAGAGGCTCCCGATGTGGGTTCCGGTGCTGGCCGGGTCCTTGTAGAAGCGAAGCGCGGTGATGTAACCGTTGCTGTCGGTCGTGAACCGCGTCCCCAACTCGACCGAAGACGTGTCCGATCCCGAAGACGTCTGCGGCGCGGAGTTGTTCGGGAACAGCTGGCAGGGACAGCCGGCAGTGACCGATACGCCGGGGCCGGGCTTCTCGAGATTGCCGCTGTCGTCGACGGCGCGGCTCAGGATCGTCACGTTGCCGGCGGCCTGGACCCCCCAGCTGTACGTCCAGTTGGCGCGTCCCGTCGCCGGGTGCCAGGTCGTGCCGCCGTCGGTGCTTACCTCGACGCCCGCGACCTGGCCGCCGACGTCGGTCGCCGTCCCGCTGATGGTGACAACGGAGCCATTGGCGATGTTCGCGCCGGGCGCCGGCGATGTGATCGTCGACACCGGCGGGGTCGTGTCGGTCGATGCCGAGGTGGCGACGAGGCCGCTCTGGATCGTCGACGGCTGCACACCCATGTCGGCCAGCAGGTTCACCGTCGCTTGCTGCATGTTCGGATCGGACGGGATGCTGCCGTCGGGGCTACCGACCAGACCCCACGACCACTGCACCGTGCCCGCGCCGAACACGAGCGCGCCGCTCGGCGCGCGATACAGCGTCAAGTGATGCGTCGCCGTGCCTGACTCCTCCTTGGTCGAGAAGTTCAGGTCGGCGAGCGAGGTCGTCTGCTCGGTCGTCGTCGAGAGATCGAACAGGCCTGCAGGCCGGTAGCCGTTGTCGACGTCTTCGTCCCACTCGAACCCGAGCGTGTCGTCGGCGAGCGTCGCGGTAGTGCCGGGGGCGAGCGTCGCGACCGACGTGTCGCGCCAGAACCGCATCTTCCCGTCGGCCGCCGGGACCTGGAGCGGGTAGGTCGTGGGACCATCGACCCGGTAGAGCTGCCCGGTCAGCGCGTTCTGCGGCTTACCGCCATCGGCCGGCGCGCCGAATCGCGGGTCTTCCCAGGCCGCGGTCGAGACCGGCGGATCGGCGGGATCGTGGGCGTCGTCGTAGGTCTCCTTGTAGCTCACCTCGGTGCGGTAGGCGGTTCCGCTGCCGTCGATAGCCGGCTCATAGCGGATCTTCCACGCGATCTCGTTGCCGCTGAAGAACGCCAGGTTCACGCCCGCGTCGCGAGCCGCCTCGACGTTGGAGCGCTGGGCGCCAGACCAGTACTCATCGTGACCCGACGATACGAACAACTTGTGCTGCTCGATCACCGAGGCACCGAGCCGATCGGTGTCGACGTCGGACTGGTACGAGACGTTGTATCCGTTCTCCTCGAGCCACGAGATCAGCTGCGCCTCGAACGAGAAGATCGAGTAGTACGGACCGACGGCGGCGGCGGTGCCGGGACGGTTGAAGCTCACCTTGTACGCGGCGCGTGCGTTGCACGTGCCGCAGAAGTACAAGCTGTTGCCCCCGTATTGGTTGTACGCCTCGCGCTCGGCGTCGG
>DATJAA010000195.1:0-4422 GCA_035516815.1 Acidimicrobiia bacterium
CACCCCGGTACGCTGACACCCGATGTCGCCGCTCTCGTGCTTGTCAGCCGCGGATCTGCGCCAGGCCGTGCTCCGGTACCGCGATGCACTCCGCGCGCATCAGGAGGAGTTGAACCGGCTCAACGTCTACCCCGTCCCCGACGGCGACACCGGCACCAACATGGCCCTGACCCTCGAGTCGGTGAGCGCCGAGCTCGCGACGGCCGAGTCGATGGACGAGGTGTGTCACGCCGTGAGCCGGGGGTCCCTCATGGGTGCGAGGGGCAACTCCGGCGTGATCACGTCGCAGATCCTGCGTGGGCTGGTCGACGGATTCGGCCCGCTCGAGACGATTCAGGCGCTCGACCTCCGGTCCGGTTTCCGCCGGGCGACCGACGCCGCGTACGAGGCGGTCATGCGGCCGGTCGAGGGCACCATCCTGACGGTCGTGCGCGAGGCGACGGAGGCTGCGGAGAAGCTCGCCGACGACCTGTCGCTCGCTTCGCTGCTCGACCGCGCGTACGAGGCTTCGTGCGAAGCCGTCCTGCGCACGCCCGAGCTCCTGCCCGTGTTGCGCGACGCCGGCGTGGTGGACGCGGGGGGCAAGGGATTCACGCTGTTTCTCGCCGCCTTGGTCGAGGTCGTGTCCGGTCGCCCGATTCCCGAACCCGAGGTTGGCGACGCGCCCGCGATCGTCAGGGCGCACCTAGCGGGCGACGATCTGTCGAGCCTGCGTTACGAGGTGATGTACCTGCTCGAGGCGCCCGACGACACCATCTCGATGTTTCGCGACACCTGGAGCGCGATCGGCGACTCGATCGTCGTTGTCGGCGGCGACGGGCTCTGGAACTGCCACATCCACACGAATGACATCGGAGGCGCGGTCGAGGCCGGCATCGACGCGGGACGACCCCGCAAGATCCGCATCACCGATCTGGTCGAGCAGGTCGAAGAGGAGCGTTGGGTGCGCGAGGCCGACGTGCTCGCCGATCTCGACGGCGACACCGATCACGACGCCGCAACGACGGCCGTCGTCGCCGTTGGTGTGGGTGAGGGCGTGCGCCGCCTCTTCGCGAGCCTCGGTGTGCAGCAGGTCGTGGCCGGCGGCCAGTCGATGAATCCGTCGACCGCGCAGATCCTGGAGGCGGTCGAGCTGTGCAAGGCCGACTCCGTCATCGTTCTTCCGAACAACAAGAACATCGTCGCGGTGGCGAACCAGGTCGATGCGCTCAGCGAAAAGGACGTCGCGGTGATCGCGACCCACAGCGTTCCCGAGGCGTTGGCCGCGCTCGTCGAGTACGACCCCGGAGCTTCGATCGCCGACAACGCGGCATCGATGCAGGACGTGCTCGCGCGCGTGCGGACCGGCGAGGTGACACAGGCCGTTCGTTCGGCCCTGCTCGACGGCGAGGAGGTGCAGCAAGGCGACTGGATCGCGCTCGCGCGCGACGGCTTGGTCGGCGCCGCGCACACCCCCGCCGACGCCGTCTCCAAGCTCCTCGACGTGTTGGTCGACGACCGCAGCGAGATCGTGACGGTCTTGGTCGGATGCGATGCGCCGGCGAAGGACACCCAGCGCATCCGTGAGCACATCGAGTACACCTTCCCGCATCTCGAGGTGGAGTTCCACGACGGCGGCCAGCCTCTTTACCCCTACCTCGTGGGCGTGGAGTGACGAAGGGGTGCCGACCGGTGATCCGCCGCTGACACTGGCCGAGCTGCGGACAATCCCACTCGAGCGCTTGAAGGGTGTCGGGCCGGCGCTGGAGGCTCGGCTGGCGGAGATGGAGCTGCTCAACGTCCTCGATCTGCTGCAGCACTACCCGCGGCGCTGGATCGACCGGACGAAGAAGACCGACATCGCGGCGCTCGCGGTCGGTGAGGAAGCAACGGTGTTCGCGGAGGTGCGCACCATTCACGGGCGCCGGACGCGCCAGGGACGAGCGCTCGTGGAAGCCGTCGTGCACGACGGCACGTCGATGCTGACGATCACGTTCTTCAACCAGGCGTGGCGCGAGAAGCAGCTGAGTCCCGGAACCGAGGCGTCGTTCTTCGGCAAGCTCGACGTGTACCGGGGCAAGCGCCAGATGACGAACCCGGTCGTCGACGTGGTGGGCCGCGCCGGCGTCACCGATGAGAAGACCGGCGTCATTGTCCCGGTGTACCCGCAATCGGGCAAGGCCGAGGTCTTCACGTGGCAGCTGCGCGCGATGGTGGCGGACGCGCTCGCCAAGTGCCGCCTGCGCGGGTTCGCCGACCCGCTGTCCGAATCGATCCTCGACCGCCGCGACCTGATCGATCGCGGCACCGCGCTGCGTGCGATACACCGGCCCGAGTCGATGGCCGAGCTCGACGCGGCCAAGCGACGCCTGATCTTCGACGAGTTCCTGCGCATGCAGGTGGGTCTCGTCGCCCGCAAGCGAGCGTTCGAGGCCGAGCAGTCCGGGATCCGCCACCGCGTCGACGGTCTGCTCGTGGACGCGTTCCTCGCGCGGCTGCCGTTCACGCTGACGGACGACCAGCGCGGCGCGCTCGCCGAAATCGCTCGCGACCTCGCGGGCGCGGCTCCGATGCACCGTCTGCTCCAGGGCGATGTCGGCTCGGGCAAGACAGTTGTCGCGCTCGCGGCCCTGCTCATGGCGGTGCAAGGCGGCTACCAGGGCGCGTTCATGGCGCCGACTGAGGTGCTGGCCGAGCAGCACTACCTCGGTTCGCTCCGCATGGTCGACGGGCTCACCGTGCCCGCCGACGGCTCGCTGCTCGCGGACCGGCCGGTTGGTGTCGCGCTCCTCACCAACCGCACGACCGCGGCCGAGCGCCGCCGTATCACCGCGGGCCTCGAGGCGCGGCAGATCGACATCCTCGTCGGCACGCACGCGTTGCTCTACGGCGACGCGCAGTTCTCGAGACTCGGCCTCGCGGTGGTCGACGAACAGCACCGCTTCGGCGTCGAGCAGCGCGCGCTCCTGCGCGGCAAGGGCGATCAACCCGACGTGCTCGTCATGACGGCCACGCCGATTCCTCGCACCGCGGCGATGCTCGTGTACGGCGACCTCGACAAGTCCGAGCTGCGGGAGCTGCCGCCGGGACGAACGCCCGTCGAGACCAGGCTCGTCGAGCCGAGCCCGCTCGCGCAGGCAGCGGCGTGGGAAGCGCTGCGCGCCGAAGTCGGCGCCGGCCACCAGGCGTACGTCGTCTGTCCGCTGGTCGAGGACAAGGGCAAGGTCGAGGCCAAGGCGGCCACTGCGGAGTTCGAGCGGCTGCAGGCCGAGGAGCTGCACGACCTGCGGGTCGGCTTGCTGCACGGCCAGATGCCATCGAAGGAGAAAGAAGCGGTCATGCGAACGTTCCGCGAGGGCGCGCTCGACGTGCTGGTCGCCACGACGGTCATCGAAGTCGGAGTCGACGTCCCGAACGCGACGGTGATGGTGGTCGAGGACGCGGACCGGTTCGGGTTGTCGCAGCTGCACCAGTTGCGCGGGCGCGTCGGGCGCGGCGGCGATCGCTCGTTCTGCTTCCTCTTCGCCGATCCCACGACCGAGGACGGCGAGCAGCGGCTCGCGGCCATGGCCGCGAGCACCGACGGCTTCGCGCTGGCCGAGATCGATCTCGAGATCCGGGGGTCGGGCGAGGTCTTCGGCGAACGCCAGTCCGGCTTCAGCGACCTGAAGCTCGGGCGCATCCCTCGCGACGAGGAGACGGTCGTCGCGGCTCGATCCGTGGCCGAGGAGCTGCTCGACGACGATCCCGACCTCGGCTCGCATGCGCAGCTCCGTGACGAGGTGCACGACCTCCTCGGAGACGCCGTCGACTTCTTGTTCAAGTCGTGAGCAGGCCGAGGGGACTGCGCGTCATCGCGGGTACCGTTCGTGGCCGGCGGCTCGTCTCGCCGGACGGCGCGCACGTGCGGCCGACGAAGGACATCGTCCGCGAGGCGATGTTCTCCGCGCTGGACGCGCGTGGCGCTCTTGCCGGCGCGGTGGTGCTCGACACGTTCGCCGGCACGGGCGCACTCGCGATCGAGGCGTTGTCACGCGGCGCGCGGGCCGCGGTGCTCGTCGAGCGCGACCGCACCGCGCTCGAGGCCATCCGGGTCAACCTCGCACTGCTGCCGGAGGGAGTAGCTGTCGTCGTCGCGCGCGACGTGTCCCGGTTCCTCGCCGGGGGCCCACCGATCGAAGCCCCGTTCGACCTGGTTTTCGTCGATCCCCCGTACGACACGACCGACGAGGAGGTCTCCCGGTTGCTCAGCACGCTGACCGCGCCGGGCTGGCTTGCGCCCGGCGGAATCGTCACCGTCGAACGTCCGGTGCGGCATCCGGTCGGCGTCCCACCCGGCCTCGCGAGCGGTTGGGAACGGACCTTCGGCGATACGCTGCTGACCTTCCTCTTCGCCTGACCAGGGGAGACTGCGTGCGGACCGCCCTCTGCCCGGGATCGTTC
>DATJAA010000196.1:0-16817 GCA_035516815.1 Acidimicrobiia bacterium
GCGCGAGGAGACCCGATCCGAATCCGCCGTCGAACGACCCGACCCGCGGACCGGTCTGGCCGAACCGTGCGTTGTCGGCCGCGATCGTGAGGTCGCACACGATGTGCAGCACGTGACCGCCGCCGATGGCGTACCCCGCGACCATTGCGACGACGGGCTTGGGGAGCCGCCGGATCTGGATCTGGAGATCGAGCACGTTGAGCCGGCCGATGCCCTTGTCGTCGCGGTAGCCGTCGTCGCCCCGCACGCGCTGGTCGCCGCCCGAACAGAATGCGTCGGGACCCTCGCCGGTGAAGAGGATGACGCCGACCTCCGGATCGTCACGCGCGATCTCGAAGGCGTCGCGCAATTCGAAGAGCGTGCGCGGGCGGAACGCGTTGCGCACCTCCGGCCGGCAGATCGTGATCTTCGCGATGCCGTCGGCGGTCTCGTACGTCACGTCGGTGAAGCCGTCGGGGGTTGCCGGCTTCCACTCGGCGCCGGGCCGGATTGCAGGCTCCATGTGCCCTCCCGTTGGAGTCGGTGCGCGAGTACGCGAGCGCCGGCGCGGGCCCGGCGGGTTCTCGGGATTCTGGGAGCGATTACTCCTACGATTAGGGTATCGAGCGTGGCGGTTGCAGACGAAACCGAGGTCGTCGCCGTCATCGCCTCCGGGACCGCGCTCGCCGCCGCCGCGTGGCGGTGCTGGGACGCCGGCCACGCCGTCCTGCCCGTCAATCCTGCCTTTACCCCGAGCGAGACCGGGGCGCTGCTGGCCCGCCTGCGGCCGACGCACGTGTGCCACGGCCCGCTCGGCGCGATCGGCGCGGCCACCGCGCATGCGGGCGGTGTCCCCGCTCCTGCGGGCACCGCGGCGATCGTCGTCACGAGCGGCACCGAGGGCCGCCCGAAGGGAGTGGAGCTCACTCGCGCGGGAATGGAGACGATGGGCCGGGGCTACTCGACCGGTCTCGACGCCGGTCCGGACGACCGCTGGCTCGCGTGCCTACCGCTTCATCACGTCGCGAGCCTGGGCGCGCTCGCGCGCGCGTACGTCACCGGCGTCCCTTACACCGTGCACGACGGCTTCGATCTCGAGCGCGTCGCCCGCTCGCCGCGTGAGGAAGGCACGACGATCGTCTCACTGGTACCGACGGCGATGCGTCGGCTGCTCGACGCCGGCGCGCCGTTGCACGAGTTCCGGCGCGTCATCACGGGCGGGGCGCCCTGCCCACCCGCGTTGCGCGCCCGGGCGCAAGCCGTGGGCGTCGCGGTCGTCGACGCGTACGGTCTCTCGGAGACCTGGGGCGGGTTCGCCCTCGACGGAGTCCCGATCGAGGGAGCGCAGGCGTGCCTCGCCGAGCTCGACGACGACACTCACCACTCCGGCGAGATCGGTGGCGGTGGCCACGGATACGCCGGCGAGATCCTCGTGCGCGGTGCGATGGTAATGCGCGGCTACCGCCTCGACGCGATCCGAACCGCGGCCGCGTTCGACGGCGACGGCTGGCTCCGCACGGGCGACGTCGGGTCGAT
This sequence comes from Acidimicrobiia bacterium, assembly GCA_035516815.1. Taxonomy (GTDB): domain Bacteria; phylum Actinomycetota; class Acidimicrobiia; order IMCC26256; family PALSA-610; genus PALSA-610. Next base: position 1,516 of record DATJAA010000196.1, read on the forward strand.
CGACACGTCGGGACGGGTCCAGGTCGTCGATCGCGTGAAGGACCTCGTGATCAGCGGCGGCGTGAACGTCAGCCCGACGGAGGTCGAGAGCGTGCTCACGCACCATCCCGACATCCACGACGTCTGCGTCGCCGGCGTGCCCGACGACGAATGGGGCGAGCTCGTCGTCGCCTTCGTCGTTCCGCGGCCGGGCGCGCGGTCGGTTTCGCTCGACGCGATCCGGGAGTTCGGACGCGAACGTCTCAGTGGTCCGAAGCTGCCGCGCGCGGTGCGCATCGTGGACTCGATCCCGCGCACTGCCAGCGGCAAGCCCCTGCGTCGACTGCTACGGGAGACGTCGTAGGCAGGTGATGGACCCGATGAACTGCACGGTCCGGGACGCGCCGCCGAACAACGGATCCGTCGAGTCGAACAGCCAGTCGCGGATCTCCTCGTGCGCCACTCCCCGCTCGACTGCGGCGACACAGTTGCTGATGGTCATCTCGTAGTCGACGAACTCCTCGCGAGTCATCTCGATCGGATCCTCGAACGAATCGGTCCCGACGACTCCGAAGCCCGCGGGCGTCGCGAGCCGCGGATCACCCACCTGCGGGTTACGCGGCGGCAGCGGGTATCGCGCGAACAGCTCGTCGACCCACCGGGGAAACTCGTCGACGCCTGGCATACCGAAGAAGTAGTGGTCATAGAGGCCGATCCAACCGCGGGGACGGACGATGCGGGCGACCTCGGCGAAGAACCGCTCCTGATCGAGCCAGTGCACGCCCGACGAACAGGTCAACGCGTCGAAGCACGCGTCGGCAAAGGGCATGCGCTCGGCGTCGCCGAGCATGTAAGTGACGCCCGCCCGCACCGGCGCGGCCCGCAGCATCTCGCGCGACGCGTCGAGACCGACCACGAGATCGGCGACATCGGCGAGGGCTCGGGCCGACATTCCCGTGCCGCACGCAACGTCGAGCGCCCGACCGGTCGCCGGCTCGGCGCCGGCCAGCGCGCGTACGCGCGCGAGGGATCGCGGGTGATGGTACGGGCGGCCGCGCCGGTACCGTTCGCCGACGTCGAGCGCGGCGAAAGGATTGTCAGGCGTCGTCGTCACGCAACGACTCCTTCCAGGCACGAAACCGCGAATGGGAGGTGCCGTCGGGGCCGGAGCCTTCACCCGTGCCGTTGGGGAACAGACGGAACGTGAACCGCCTGTCGGGGTCGCGCGTGTCGATGGCCATGTAACGGGCGTCGGCACCGCGGGCCGGGCCCGCGCGCCACAAGAGATAGGTGCCGATCCGCCGTTTGTACGCGACGAGATCGATGCCGAGATCGGCTCCGAGCGCCCGCAGCGCGGCGGGTGCCTCGATCCAGCGGTTCGCGGGGATGAGGAAGTCGCGCTGGGGCGTCGGCGGAAGCTCGCCGGTATGCCAGTCTCGTTCCGTGGGCGGCCGGTCTTCGGCGGAGGTCGCCATCGCGTGCCATGCTCGCACGTGTGACGATCGCCGGCGCCCTTCCCACTCCCTCGCTCGTCGTGGACACGACCGCGCTGGCACGGAACCTCGACGCGATGTCGGCCGTGCGACCGGGCGCGCGGCTCCGCCCGCACGTGAAGGCGCACAAGTGCACGGCCCTCGCACGCGAGCAGTCACGGCGCGGACACCTGCACTTCACGTGCGCGACGCCGAACGAGGCCATCGGATTGGCGCACGCGGGACTGGGCGAGGACGTGCTGCTCGCGAACGAGTGCGTCGACGGCGCGCGGCTCCGGGCCCTCGCCGCGTGTCCGGGCCGGATCACGGTGGCGGTCGACAGCGACGAGACGGTCGCCGCCGCGGCCGCGAACGGCATCCGGGAGGTGCTGGTCGACGTGAACGTGTACCTCCCGCGTTGCGGCTGCCCGCCTGCGGACGCGCCGCGTCTGGCCGAGCGCGCGCGGGCGGCCGGTCTCGCGGTTCGCGGTGTCATGGGTTACGAGGGCCATGCGGTGCTCGTCGCAGATCGCGCCGAGCGGTCGGCCAAGACCACCACCGCGATGGAGCGCCTGGCGGCGGTCGCGCGAGAGGTCGGCGGCGACGTCGTGTCGGCCGGCGGCACCGGCACGTACGACATCAACACGGTCGCCACCGAGATCCAGGCCGGGTCGTACGCACTGATGGATCTCGCCTACGAACGACTCGACCTTCCCTTCACGCGCGCCCTGGCGATCGTCGCCACGGTGATTCACACCAACGAGCGCTGGTCGGTGGCGGACAGCGGGCTGAAGGCCATGGGGATGGACCACGGCAATCCCGCCATCGACGACGCCGAGGTGCTCTTCGTCTCGGACGAGCATGTCACGTTCACGCCGCAGCGCCGGGTGCGCGTGGGCGATCGAGTCCTCGTGTGGCCTGGACACGTCGACCCGACAGTGGCGTACCACGAGCGCATCCAGCTCGCCGACGGGCCCGGCCTCGACGCGCGCATCGTCGACAGCTGGCCCGTCGATTTGCGCGGCTGGGACGTCTGACTCAGGCCCGGCACCGCGCTTGCGCGACGAGCTTATGGCCGACGGCGACGGTCGCGAAGACGCCGGCACCCACAACGACGAACATCATCCCGATCACCCCGACCGTCGCCGGGCGCGGAACGCGCAACACCGCGGCAACGACTTCCCGCGGCGCGATCAACGCGTCCCAGCTGTTCAGCCGGACCACCCGACCGAGGTACATCGCGACAACGCACAGCGCGTGCACCGAAAGAATCGTCGGCACCACGAGCTGCGACGCGACGGTGCGATGCAGGTAGCGTCGAAACAGGTCGAGTGACAGCGCATACGAGGCGAGCCCGCACGCGAACAGCACGCCGTAGGTCGCGATGACGACGTACGACCAACGGTCGGTGTGCGAGCGCTGAATGTCGTGGATCATGTGCACGACGTCGGTGAGCACATACGGCGCGTTCGGCAGGAACAGCAGCCAGGTTGCGAGCCCGACCCACCAGCAAACACCGCGGTGCTGCGGGATTGCGAAGAGGACGAGCGCGAGCACCGCCGGGACCGCGGCCAGGGACAGGTTCCAGAGCATGAACCCGTGGACCGGTCCGTAGAGGTAGGCGACCACGCCGCGAGCGTACGCACGCGCGCCGCAGTAGCGTCCGGGATCCGGACCGGTCCGAACGAGGGAGTCACGAAATCATGACGGATCCTTCACTTCTCGACGCGACCGCGCAGGCAGCGCTGGTGCGAACCGGCGAAACGTCGGCGGCGGAATTGGTCGAGGGTGCGATCGGCCGCATCGAGAAGCTGAACGGGGAGCTCAACGCCGTCGTCCACCCGCTGTACGAACGCGCGCGCGAAGTCGTCGCACGCGGTTTGCCGAACGGTCCGTACACGGGGGTCCCGATCGTCGTCAAGGACTTCGACGGAACGCTCGCCGGCGCGCCGTACCACGCCGGGAACGAGGCGTTGAAGGAGGCAAAGCACGTCGCGACCACGACCAGCTCCCTCTTCCGGAAGCTCGAAGGCGCCGGCTTCGTGATCGTCGGCAAGGCCAACACTCCGGAGTTCGGCCTGATGCCGACGACCGAACCACAGGCGTACGGACCTACGCACAACCCGTGGGATCTCTCGCGCAGCAGCGGGGGTTCGAGCGGCGGCTCGGCGGCCGCGGTCGCGAGCGGGATGGTGCCCGTCGCCCACGCCGGCGATGGCGGCGGGTCGATCCGCGTACCAGCGAGCATGTGCGGGCTGTTCGGGTTGAAGCCATCACGCGGCCGCATATCGCTCGGTCCCGACGAGCACGAGTCGTGGGCCGGGCTCGTCGTGCGACATGTCGTCACCCGTACGGTGCGCGACAGCGCGGCCGTACTCGACGTGTTGCAGGGATACATGACCGGCGACTGGTACACCGCTCCACCGCCCGCACGTGCGTATACCGGCGAGCTCGGCGCGCCCGCGGGGACGTTGCGCGTCGGATTGCTCACGAGCGCACCGCTCGGTCTTGCGACCGTCGACGCCGAGTGCGTCGCCGCGACCGAGGAGACCGCACGCTTGCTCGAGTCGCTCGGTCACATCGTGGTCGAAGCCGCGCCGCCGGCGCTCGACGATGCCACACTGCTCGAGACGTTCACGACGGTGATGCTCGCGTCGTTACGCGCCGATCTCGCCACGGTCGAAAGCGAGATCGGTCGGCCCGTCACAGCCGCCGACATGGAGCCGTCGACGTGGGCGAGCTACGAGGCCGCCGGAGCGATCGACGCGGGCGCCTATGTGGCCGCGCTCACGAAGATGCAGTCGTGGGCACGGCACGCGATCGCGTGGTGGCTCGACGACGGTTTCGACCTCCTGCTCACGCCCACGCTCTGTGAACCGCCCCCGGTGCTCGGCGACCTGACCGATCCCGAAACCGGCGGCGGACGGCTCCTACCGTTCGTCTTGTTCACTGCGCCGTTCAACGTCACCGGTCAGCCGGCGATGTCGGTCCCGCTCACGACCTCCGCGTCGGGCCTGCCGATCGGCTCGCAGCTCGTCGCCGCGCCCTACCGCGAGGACACGTTGATCCGCGTCGCCTCGCAGCTCGAACAGGCCCGGCCATGGTCCGACCGCCGCCCGGCGGTCCACGCATAGATGTCACCCCGGAGGTCGTGATGACCGACTCGTTCGCCGACGCAACGGCGCAAGCGGAGCTCGTGCGTTCGGGACAGGCCTCCGCGCTGGAGCTCGTCGACGACGCGATCGCACGCGTCGAGAAGCTCAACGGCGAGCTCAACGCCGTGATCCACCCGCGTTTCGACCGCGCGCGTGACGAGGCGCGCGGGGCGTTGCCCGACGGGCCGTTCCGGGGTGTACCGCTCGTCCTCAAGGACCTGTTCGCCGGTATCGAAGGCGACCCGCTCCACGAGGGCATGAAATTCCTGCGCGACGCCGGCTACCGAAGCGATCACACCGACGAGCTCGCGCAGCGCTATCTCGACGCGGGCTTCGTCTGCGTCGGTCGTACGAACACGCCCGAGCTCGGCATCGTGCCGACGACGGAGCCCGAGGCGTACGGACCGTCGCGAAATCCGTGGGACACCTCGCGCACCACCGGCGGGTCGAGCGGCGGCTCGGCGGCCGCGGTCGCGAGCGGGATGGTCGCGGTCGGGCATGCGAACGACGGCGGCGGCTCGATCCGTATCCCGGCGAGTTGCTGCGGCCTCGTCGGGCTGAAACCGTCGCGCGGTCGCACGTCGTTGATGCCCGACTACACGCCGATCGACGACCTCCTCGTCGCCGAGCTGTGCGTGACGCGCTCGGTGCGCGACACCGCGGCCGTGCTCGACGTGTTACACGGTGCCGCGGTCGGCGACACCGTTCGCGCGCCCGCGCCCGCCCGGCCCTACCGCGACGAGGTCGGCGCCCCGCCCGGGAAGATGCGGATCGGTCTCCTGACGCACAACCCGCTCGAGACCGGCGAGATCCACCCCGACTGCGTGAGCGCGGCGCGCGACACAGCCCGGCTCCTGGAGTCGCTCGGCCACACAGTCGAGGAGACGTTCCCTGCCGCGCTCGGCAACCCCTCGCTCGTCGGGTACTTCACCACGCTGTGGGCGGCCACACTCGTCTACAACATCCGCTACTGGGAGCGGAAGATCGGCCGCGAGATCACACCCGCCGACGTCGAGGCGCTCACCTGGTCGCTCTTCGAGCTCGGCCGCGCGATCAGTGCTCCCGACTACATCGACGCACAGCACGCGACGCTCGGGCTCGGCCGCGCCGTCGAAGAGTGGTACGCATCGGGCTACGACCTGCTGTTGACGCCGACGCTCGGCGAACCGCCGGTGGAGCTCGGCACGTTCGCGACACCCGACGAGCCGATGCTGGGATTCATACGCGCCGCCACCTTCGTGCCGTACACGCCACTGGCGAACATGACCGGCGAACCGGCGATATCGCTCCCGTTGCACTGGAACGGCGCCGACCTCCCGATCGGCGTGCAGCTGATGGCAGCGTACGGACGCGAAGATCTCCTGCTCCGCGTCGCCGCGCAGCTCGAATCGGCGCGACCGTGGATCGATCGCGTCCCGCCCGTCCATGCCTGAGGTCCCCGGCAATGCCTGAGATCGTCGTCGCGGGTGGCCAGGGCTTCTACGGCGACACACCCACCGCGGTCGACGCGCTGCTGGCCGCCGGCATCGACTACCTGTGTCTCGAAGCACTCGCGGAGTTGACGCTCGCCATCCTGCAGAAAGACCGCCAGCGCGACGAGACGCGCGGCTACACCCGCGACCTTCCCGCGTATCTCTCGCGCGCGCTCCCGTTCGTCGCCGATGGCCGGACGAAGGTCATCACGAACGCGGGCGGGATCAATCCGGCCGCGGCCGCGCGCGCGGCGATCGAGACCGCGCGCGGCCTGGGCGTCCGCGGCATCAAGGTCGCGACGGTGGTCGGCGACGACGTGCTCGCCCGACTGGGGGCGTTGCACGAGCAGGGCGGGCAGGCGTTCACGCATCTCGACACGGGCGACTCGTTCGACGATTTCCCCGGACAGCCGCTCTTCGCGTCGGCCTACCTCGGCGCGCGCCCGATCGTCGACGCGCTCGCACAAGGCGCCGACATCGTCATCACCGGACGCGTCGCCGACGCGTCGCTCTTCCTCGCGCCGCTCATGCACGAGCATGGCTGGGCGGTCGACGACTGGGACCGCCTCGCGGCCGGCATCCTCGTCGGTCACCTGCTCGAATGCTCGGGGCAGAGCCTCGGCGGCAACTACTCGGGCGATTGGTGGGCTCTCCCGGAGCCGTGGAATCTCCCGTATCCGATCGCGACCGTCGACGCCGACGGAACCGCGGTGATCTCGAAGCCGGTGGGCTCGGGCGGCCGCGTCTCCACGGACACGCTCCGGCACCAGCTGCTGTACGAGGTGCACGACCCCGAGCGTTACCTGTCCCCCGATGTCGTCGCCGACTTCACCTCCGCGCGTTTCGAAGAGCTTCCCGGTGACCGCGTCCGCATCACGGGTGTGAAGGGAAGACCTGCGACCGGTACGTACAAGCTCCTGCTGTCGTCGCACGCGGGTTGGGAAGGCGAGGCGCGCGTCGCGTTCTCGTGGCCGGATGCATACGAGAAAGCGAAGGCAACCGCCGCGATCCTGCGCAAGCGCGTGGAGCTTGCAGACCTCGACGTCGACGAGTGGCTCGTCGAGTACTGGGGGATCGACGCGCTCGGCGGCCCGACCGTGCCCCCGAACACGTCCGAGCCGCCCGAGTGTGTGCTGCGCGTCGCGTGGCGGTGTGCCGATCAGCGGACGGCCGCGTTCGTCGGCCGTGAGCTCGTGCCGTTGACGTTGTCGGCCCCGCCGGCCGGCCTGACGGGCGCCGGTCGGGGCGCCGGGAGCGCGACCGAGCTGCTCTCGATCTGGCCGACGCTGATCGACAAGGCCGCCGTGGACGCGCAGGTGCGGGTCGTGGTCGAGGAGGTCACGTAGCGATGGCCCGGCTCGCGTTGCGAGAGCTGTGCGGCTACCGCGCTGGCGACAAAGGCGACATCGCCAATGTCGCGATCTTCGCGGACGACGACGAGACCTACGCGCTGATCGTCCGCGAGGTCACCGCGGCGCGGGTGAAAGAGCACTTCGGCACGATGGTGAAAGGGCGCGTCGATCGCTACGAAGCCGCGAACGTGCGCGCGCTCAACTTCGTGATGCAAGGCGCACTCGGTGGTGGCGGACCGAGATCGCTGCGGTCCGACAGCCTGGGAAAGACGCTCGGCGGGGCGCTGGTGCGTATGGAGATCGAAGTCCCCGAAGCGATGAGCGGCCGGCGCCGGGCGCGGCCCGACGTCGCCTGGGCCGACGAGATCTTGCACGACCTCGGGCCGTGAGTCGGCAGGCGCCTCGGGCGAGTCGCCCTCAGGCGTCGCGCTGAGCTCAGCGAACAGTGAGGAACCCGGCCAGGTTGTCCTGGTCGGCGCGTACCTCGGCAAGCAGCGACTCACCCGCGCCTTCGGGCATCTCGAGAGCCTCGAGCGCCTCGTCCAGCGGAGCGTTCTGCTCGGAGGCGACGTTGTCGATCTCGATCGCGACGGAGTCGGCAGCTACGAGCACCCGGCCGAGTTGAGACGTGACCTGCGCAGGCGTCGTGTGGTGGGCGCCGATCGCCTCGACCATCTCGGCCGGGAAGCGCATCACCGAGAGCGCCGCGGCACCGACCTCGGCGTGGGTCATACCGAACTCGAGACGCTCGGCCTCGAGCCGCGAGAGCTGCGGGTCGCCGGCGAGGAGATCGAGCACGGCGTCGTAGCGGCGCGGCGCCCGGCGGAACACGAGCGCGCTGCCGAGGTCGTGGAGCAGTCCGGAGCTGAACGCGTCGTTCGGCTGGATGCCGACCCGGCGCGCGATCGCGGCCGCCGCCGCCGCGGTCGTGACCGAGTGCGGCCAGAAGTCGTCGGGCACCGAGCGGCCCTTTTCCGAGAACAGGTCGAACGCCGCGGTGGTGGCGATCGCGCGTACGGTCGCGAGGCCGAGCACCGTCACCGCGCGCCACGCGCTCGATACCTTGCCGGAAAGACCGTAGAAGGCGGTGTTCGCGAGCCGGATGACTTGCGTCGAGAGCGCGGGATCGGACTCGATCAGCCGACCGAGGTCGGCGGCCGACGTGCGCGGGTCCTCGAGCATCCAAAGAAGTCGCATCGCGGCGCCGGGCTGTACCGGCAGCTGCGTGACTTCGGTGATCAGGTCGTTTGCTTCGGCTGTCGCCATGATTCCCGCCCCCGTTGAGGCACCCGCCGGGCACCTCGACGTCGTCCCGGACCCTTCCTATATCGGTCGCGATCGCCAACCCCTGAGTCCGATCTCGGGGCGCCTACGCTGCGGCCCTGATGAGCCACCCCGGCCGCCTGCCCCTCTCGACCCGGCCACGGCGCTATGAGCTGCTGATCACGCCCGATCTGCACCGATCGACCTTCTCGGGCGAAGTGGTCATCGCGTTGGAGCTCACCGAGCCGGCCGACACGATCGTCCTCAATGCGAAGGATCTGGACGTTTCGCTGGTCGAGCTGAGCCAAGGCGGTGATCCCGTCGCCGCGGAGCTGCATGTCGATGCCGAGGCCGAACGACTCGTGATCATCGCGAGTCGTCCCCTCGCCGCGGGTGACGCGGTTCTGGAGCTGCAGTTCGACGGCGCCATCAGTCACGGTCTGCTCGGCTTCTACCGCAGTACATACGTCGACGACGCGGGCAACGAGCAGGTGCTCGCGGCCACGCAGTTCGAAGCCCCGCACGCGCGGGCCGCCTTCCCGTGTTTCGACGAGCCCGAGTTCAAGGCGATATTCGCGATCACCCTCGTCGTCGCCGACGGTCTGCTCGCGCTCTCGAACGGACCGGAGATCTCCCGCGAGCAACTCCCCGACGGCAATGTGCGGGTCCGCTTCGGCGAGACCATCCCGATGTCGACCTACCTCGTCGCATGGGTCGTCGGCCCGCTCGAGCTGACGGAGCCGGTCGACGCCGGCGGTGTCGCCGTCCGCGTCGCGCACGTGCCCGGGCGCGGTCACCTCACCGCGTTCGCGCTCGACGTCGGGGCCTTCGCGATCCGATTCTTCACCGACTACTACGGCATCGCGTATCCCGGCGAGAAATGCGACCTCGTCGCGCTACCCGATTTCTCGTTCGGCGCCATGGAGAACCTCGGCTGCGTCACGTTCCGCGAGACCCGCCTGCTGCTCGACCCCGACGAAGTCACGCTCGACGAGATGTCGGGCGCGGCGCTCACGATCGTGCACGAGATCGCGCACATGTGGTTCGGCGACCTCGTGACGATGAAGTGGTGGAACGGCATCTGGCTCAACGAGGCCTTCGCGACGTTCATGGAGCACCTCGGCGTCGACGCGTACAAGCCCGAGTGGAGGACGTGGGACGAGTTCGCGCTCGGGCGGGCCGCGGCGCTCGACGTCGACGCGCTCGAGAACACGCGCACCGTCGAATACGAAGTCGTGACGCCCGAGGACGCCGACGGCATGTTCGACCTCCTCACGTACCAAAAGGGCGGTTCGGTGCTCCGCATGCTCGAGCGCTGGCTCGGCGCCGATGCCTTCCGCGCCGGAGTACGCCACTATCTCGATCGCTACCAACTGGCGAACACCGAGACGACCGATCTGTGGGATGCGCTCGAAGAGGCCACCGGAAAGCCGGTGCGCCGGATCATGGACACCTGGATCTTCCAGCCCGGGTTCCCGATCGTGCGCGTCGAGGAGCACCAACTCGAACAGCAGCGGTTCATGTACGGGCGCGACGGGAGCGAGGGGCAATGGGTGCTGCCGGTGCTCGCGCGCCTGCACATCGCGGGGCGCAGCGAGACGCGGTCGCTGCTGTCCGACGCAAAGTTCGTGCCGCTCGACGCGCCCGGCGACGCGCTCGTCGTGCTGAACGCCGGCGGTGAGGGCTTCTACCGCGTCGCGTACCCGGTGCCGTGGCGAGACCGCCTGCTCGACGCCGGCGTTCTCGCGCCGCTCGAACGGTTCGCCCTGATCGACGACCTCTGGGCCTCGGTCCTCGCGGGCGACGCCACGGCCGCGGAGTTCCTCGCGTGCGCGCGCCGATTCGAAGGCGAGACCGATCCCATCGTGTGGCGCGCCGTGATCGGCCATCTCCGTGCGGCCGCCCGCCTGGTCGAGGGACCGGCGCTCGACCGCATGCGCGCCGAGCTTGCCGCGATCGTCGGCCCGGCCATGCGCCGCCTCGGCTGGGACGCGACGGGCGACGAACGCACCCGCCAGCTACGCGGCCTGGTCGTCAACGTGCTCGGCTCCAACGCGGCCGACCCCGAGACGGTCGCCCGTTCTCGCGAGATCTACGAGCGCGGCGGCGCCGACGCCGACGTGCAAGCGGCGGCCATCAGCGTGGTCGCGAGCAACGGCGGGGCCGACGAGTTCGAGCAATTCCTCGCGCGTGCGGGCGCGACGACGAACCCGCAAGAACAGCTCCGCTACCTGTACGCGCTCGGCGACTTCCCGAAGGAGGAGCTGGCGCTGCGCGCGGCCGAGCTCGCGATGTCCGACATCCGCGCGCAGAACGGTCCGTTCGTCCTGCAGCGCGCGTTGCGCAATCGCGAGCACGGATCGGCCGTGTGGGCATTCCTGCGCGACAACTGGGACCGGGCGATCGGGCACTTCAGCCCGTCGCTGATCCCGCGGATCGTCGAAGGGACGACCTGGCTGGTCGACGACGCGATCGCCGACGACGTGAGCCGGTTCGTGGCCGCGCATCCCGTCGCCGCCGGTGGCCGCACCGTCGCACAGCACATGGAACGGCTCGCGGTCCACCGCGCCACCGTGGCGCGCGAGCGCGAGCGTTTCTCGGCGAGCCTGCTGGCCACCCGCTGATTCGATACCAGCACGCGGGGCGCGGGCGCGCCGGACCTGTCCGTCACACCCGCGGGATACCGTGACCGCATGGCGCTCGACCGGTTCAGTGCGCCCGTCCGGGCCTGGTTCGAGACGAGTTTCGCCGCGCCCACCGAAGCCCAGGCGCGCGGTTGGCCGGCGATCGCCGGCGGCGACCACACCCTCCTGCTCGCGCCGACGGGCTCGGGCAAGACGCTCGCGGCCTTCCTGTCGGCGGTCGACCGGCTCGGACGGTCGCCGCGGCCGCCCAAGGATCGCCGTTGCCGGGTGCTGTACGTGTCGCCGTTGCGAGCGCTCGCGTTCGACGTCGAGAAGAACCTGCGCTCGCCGCTCGCCGGTATCCGCCTCGCCGCCGAACGCATCGGTGACGTCTTCGACCCGCCGACGGTTGCGATGCGGACCGGCGACTCCTCGGGCCAGGAACGCCGGCAGCTCGTCCGCAATCCGCCCGACATACTGATCACTACCCCCGAGTCGCTCTATCTGATGCTGACGTCGCAAGCACGCGAGACGCTCCGAGGCGTACAGACCGTCATCATCGACGAGATCCACGCGCTCGCCCCCACCAAGCGCGGCGCGCACCTGATGTTGTCGCTGGAGCGGCTCGAAGCCATCGCCGACCGTCCTCCGCAGCGCATCGGCCTGTCGGCGACGCAACGCCCGCTCGACGAGATCGCACGCTTCCTGGGCGGCAGCACCGAGGGTGTCGCGCGGCCGGTCACAGTCGTCGACGCGGGATCGCGCAAAGCGCTCGACGTCGAGGTGATCGTCCCCGTCGACGACATGAACGAACCCGGAGCGCATTCGGCCGCGTCGGGCGCCGTCGCCGGTGCGCTCGGCCTCGACGGACCGGAACCGCAGAGCAGCATCTGGCCGCACGTGCATCCGCGCATCCTCGAGCTGATACGCGCCCACCGCACCACGATCGTCTTCTGCAACGCGCGGCGCCTCGCGGAACGGCTCGCGGCGAGCCTCAACGAGCTCGCCGGTGAGGAGCTCGTGCGAGCGCACCACGGCTCGCTCGCACGCGAGCAGCGCGTCCAGGTTGAGACCGAGCTCAAGGACGGCCGGCTGCGCGGCATCGTCGCGACATCGAGCCTCGAGCTCGGCATCGACATGGGAACCGTCGACCTCGTCGTCCTGGTCGAGTCGCCCGGTTCGGTGGCCCGGGGCATCCAGCGCGTCGGGCGCGCGGGCCATCAGGTCGGCGAGCCGAGCACCGGCAAAATCTTCCCGAAGTACCGCGGCGACCTGCTCGAAGCCGCGATCGTCGTGCAGCGCATGCGCGACGGGCTGGTCGAGGAGATGCGCTACCCGCGCAATCCGCTCGACGTGCTCGCGCAACAGATCGTTGCCGCCTGCGCGGTCGACGAGTGGAGTGTCGATTCGCTGTACGCGCTCGTACGCCGTTGCGCGAACTTCGCCGATCTCTCCGAAGAGGGCTTCCGCGAGACGCTCGACATGCTCGCGGGCCGATATCCGTCCGATCGGTTCAACGGCCTGCGCCCAAGGGTCGTCTGGGATCGTGTCGAAGGGCGCGTCCGCGGACGCGAGGGCGCGCAGCGCGTCGCGGTGCAGAGCGGCGGCACGATCCCCGATCGCGGCCTGTTCGGTGTGTTCCTCCCCGACGGTGGCCGCGTCGGCGAGCTCGACGAGGAGATGGTGTACGAGAGCCGGGTCGGCGAGTGCTTCGTGCTCGGCGCGTCGACGTGGCGGATCGAAGAGATCACCGTCGACCGTGTCGTCGTCACACCCGCGCCGGGCGAGCCCGCGAAGACCCCGTTCTGGAAAGGCGATCGTCCCGGGCGCCCCCTCGAGCTCGGGCGCGCGCTCGGCGGCCTCGTACGCGAGCTGCGCGCGCTCGACGCTCCGCGCGCGGAAGCCGCGCTCGTGGAGCGCGGGCTGGACGCGCGTGCCGCGTCGAACCTCCGCATGTATCTCGACGAACAGGCCGAATCGACCGGTGCCATCCCCGACGACCGCACGATCGTCATCGAACGCTTCCCCGACGAGATCGGCGACTGGCGGGTGTGCATTCTCACGCCGTTCGGTTCCCGCGTGCATGCACCGTGGGCGCTCGTCATCGAGGAACGGCTCGCCCGAAGCGACCTGCCGGTGCAAGTGTTGTGGAGCGACGACGGCATCATCTTGCGTCTTCCGGAGTCGATCGACGACGTCGCCACCGACCTGTTGCTCCCCGATCCCGACGAGATCGACGAACTGCTCGTCGCCGGCCTCCCGAACACGTCGCTGTTCGCGTCGCGGTTCCGCGAGAACGCGGCCCGGGCCCTCTTGCTCCCCCGCCGCCGGCCCGGAGAGCGCACGCCGTTGTGGCAGCAACGGCAACGCGCGGCCGACCTCCTCGACGTCGCGAGCGGATACCCGTCCTTCCCGATGCTGTTGGAGACGACCCGCGAATGCCTGCGCGACGTGTTCGACGTTCCGGCCCTGCGCGAGGTCCTCACCGATATCCGCTCGCGAAAGCTGCGTGTCGTCCCCGTGGAGACGCGCCGGGCGTCGCCGTTCGCGCAATCACTGCTGTTCGGATGGATCGCGGTCTACATGTACGAGGGCGACGCCCCGCTCGCCGAGCGTCGGGCGACCGCGCTCGCGCTCGATCGTGATCTCTTGCGCGACCTCATGGGCGCCGAGGAGTTGCGCGAGCTCCTCGACGCCGACGCGCTGGTTCAGCTCGAGCTGGAGTTGCAGCGCCTCGTCCCGGGGCGCCACGCGCGCAACCCCGACGACGTTCACGACCTGCTCGCCGACCTGGGGCCGTTGACAGTCGACGAGTTGAGAGCGCGCTGCGCGTCGGCACCCGAGCAGTGGCTCGACCGGTTGCGGTCGGAGCGCCGGGTCATCGAGATCGCCGGGCGACTCGCGGCCGCGGAAGACGCCGCCCGCCTCCGCGACGCGCTCGGCTGGGCGATCCCGCAAGGCCTCCCGGCGGCGTTCACGGATGCCGTCGATCGCCCGCTCGACGACCTCGTCGCCCGCTACGCCCGAACGCACGTGCCCTTCGCGATCGAGGAGCTCGCCGATCGCTTCGCGATCCCGATCGAGCGCGCGCGTGGCGCGCTGACACAGCTCGAGACCGACGGCCGCGTCGTCTTCGGGGAGTTCCGGCCCGGGGGTGTGGAACGCGAATGGTGCGACACCAACGTGTTGCGCGTCCTTCGCCGCCGCTCGCTCGCCGCGCTCCGCCACGAGATCGAACCGGTCGACGCCACCACCTACGCCCGGTTCCTGAGCGCGTGGCAGGGGGTCGGTCGCGGGCGGCGCGGTACCGATGTGCTCGTCGAGGCGCTCGAGCAGCTGCAGGGTGTGGCGATCCCGGCATCGGTACTCGAACGCGACGTCCTGGCCGCTCGGGTCGACGGGTATCGCCCGGCGCTGCTCGACGAGCTGTGCGCGGCCGGTGAGCTCGTCTGGATCGGCGCCGGCGCGCTCGGCGCCGACGACGGTCGGGTGCGTCTCTATTTCCGCGACCGCGTGCGACTGCTCGCGACGGCCGCGACTCCCGACGGTGCACCCGACGGCGCGGTCCACGACGCGATCCGCGACCGGCTCATTCGTTTCGGCGCGTCCTTTTGGCCCGACCTCGTCGCCGCGTGCGGCACGGCCGACGAGAGCGTCGTGCTCACTGCCCTCTGGGACCTCGTGTGGGCGGGGGAGGTCACCAACGACACGCTCGGACCTCTCCGCGTGCCGCGGCGTTCCTCGCCCCGCCGCCCCACCGTGAGGCGGCCACAGCCGGGCCGCCTCACGCGTCTCGGTCCGCCCGCGGGCGCGGGTCGTTGGTCGCTCGTCGCCACTCTCCTCGAGCCCGAGCTCTCGCTCACCGAACGCTCGCACGGGTCGGCGCTCCAGCTGCTCGACCGTCAAGGCGTCGTCACGCGCGAGGCCGTGAAGGCGGAGGGCGTGACCGGCGGTTTCGCGGGCGTGTATCCGGTGTTGCGCGCGC
>DATJAA010000197.1:0-2960 GCA_035516815.1 Acidimicrobiia bacterium
GCGCAAGCGCCGCGGCCCGCTCCTCGTGGAGCAGCGCGTTCGACGTGATGAGGGCCGCGTTCTGCGCGAAGGCCGCGAGCGTCTCGACCCTGCTCTTGGCGGCCGAGTTCGTCACGCCGTCGCGCAACACGACGAGCACGACGCTGACGGCGTCTTCGTGCGTGCTCGAGACGACGACCGCGCTACGAGCGCCCGGCGCGATGCGTAGCAACTCGGGCGCGTGGAGGGCATCGACTTCGTGGTCGCCGCCCCTCGCCGCGAGGGCAACCGCCGCGGCAACGGCGTCGCTCGTCGCGATCCCTTCACCGTCATCGTCGGCGCATGCACCACGCCACTCACCGTCGGGTCCCGACGCACAGCACAGAGCCGCGATCCCGGTTCCGAGCGAGCAGGTCTCGACGGCGAGCGAGCGGAGCGCGTCGTCGAATCCGACGAGGCTCGCGGTGCGTGCCGACGAGTCGTACAACCGCTCGAACCGGAGGTGCTCGTCGCGCTGGGCAACCGCGTACCTGGCGTTGAGCGCGACCGCGCCTGCGATCGGGACCAGCAGGAGCGGCACGAGCGGACCGCGTTCGAAGAGATCGAGCGCGACGAGCCCGACGGGTGCCGCGGTGAGGGTGGCCAGCAGCCCGGTCGTAGCGGACCGCACGAAGACGTTGTGGAAGCTCGTCTCCTCCACGATCGAGAGCACCGCGGCAGTGGAGACGACGTCGAGCACCGAGAAGCACAAGGCCGCCGCGAGCGCGGCGCCCCAGGCGGCGACCTCGTGCGGGTCGCGGTGCGCGAGCGCGGCGAACGCGACACCGGCGGCCGTCGTCGCGGCCAGACGGTTCGACACGTTGAACGCGAGCTTCAGGGGCGCGATCCGCTGCGACAGCAGGTTCACGCATTCGCCGGTCGCCGCGGCCGCGGCGAGACCGAGGGGCCCGACGAAGAAGAAGCCCACGGCGAGCACTGCATCGGCGAGTGTGAAGGTGAACCGATGGCGATGGAGCTCGAGCGACATCCCGAAGAAGCCGGTGAGCGCGAACCCGAGCGCGAGCGTTATCACGATCCACGGCGAACCAAAGGGCTCCGCCCGCGTTCCGGCGAGCCATCCGAACCCGGCCGCGACGATCAGCTGCGCGGCGATGACGATCCCGACCCGTCGCTCCAGGTGCTTCGGTCGCCGCGAGCTCACCGGCTCATCCCCAGCTCTGGGAGGGCCACGCCTCCGCGCTCCAGCGGGTTGCGCTCCACCGGGTTGCGCTCCAGCGGGTCGCGTTCCAGCGGGTCGCGTTCCAGCGGGTCGACGAGAACGAGAGCGATGTCCATCGCGACGCCTGCCACTCGGCGTCCGTCCAGCGGGTCGCGGTCCAGCGGGTCGCGGTCCAGCGGCTCGCGGTCCAGCGGGTCGCCGTCCACGGCATGCCGTCGTGTAGGCCCCGGCCGAGGCCACCGAAGGCGACCGGGAAGTGCTGCCACCAGTCCGCGCGGGCGTTGGCGTGATCGGCGCGCGCGATGTCGACCTCACGCGCGCCGGGGATCGACACCGCTCCGTCCACCAATGCACCCTTGACGTCGTCGGGCGTCGCGGACGGGTGATCGCTCAGCAAGATCGCCGCCGCACCCGAGACGAGCGCGGTGCTCATGGAAGTCCCGCTGCCGCGGAAGTACGCGCCGTCGACGCGGGCGTTCGGATTCTCGACGTCGATGGTCGAACCCGGTGCCCGCAGCGACACGACCGAGACTCCCGGCGCGACGACGTCGGGCTTGGCGTAGTGTGCGAACTGTTCGCGGCCGGACCACGACGGCACGCCGTCGTCACTTCTCGACGCGGTGCCGGCGGTGTCGGCCGCGCCGACGCTGACGACGTACGGGTCACTGCCCGGCGACGTGACGTGGCCCTGGCCCTCGTTGCCGGCGGAGACGACCACGGTGATTCCCGTTGCCCACGCGGCTTCGACTGCCGCGGAGAGCGGGTTGAACCGGTACGGCATCGGTGCGTCGACACCGAAGGAGAGGTTCAGGACACCGATGTCGTAGGTGTCGCGGTGCGTGACGATCCAACCGATGCCGGCGATCACGCGTGACACCGTCGTCGAGCCGTCCGCCCCGGCGACCTTGACGGACACGACGCGTGCCGCGGGCGCGACGCCGAAGTGGCGCGGCGCGCCGCCCAGGCCCGAAGGTTGCGCGCTCGCGGTTCCGTCGCCGGCGATCAAGCCGGCCATGAACGTTCCGTGCCCGTAGTGGTCGATGCCGTCGCCCTCACCCGAGAAGTCCGGGCCTCGTACGAGACGGCTGCCGTGAAGGTCGGGGGTGTCGGCGACTCCGGTGTCGACCAAACCGACCGTCACGCCGCGCCCCGCGTCGGGTGACCAGCCCGCCGGGGTATCCAGCGCCGCAACCTGCGGGTCGAGGCTTGCCGAGTTGTCCGAGGACGCGCGGAAAGACGTGCCCGTCGGGTGCAGGGTCGCGTCGGGGACGACGTTCAGTGTCGGATCCGACTCGAGGCTCGCGAGCCCATCCGGCGCCACGCGAGCAGAAACCGCGTCGATGATGGGCAGCGCGAGCTCGACCTCGCCGCCCACGGCGTGCACGGCACGAGTCGCCGCGGCGACGCTCGATGCCTCGACGATGACGTTCGTGGGCGGGCCCGCGCTCGCGGCGTGCGCGGCCGGCGCGCCCGCCAAGGTGCCCATGGATATCGCGATCGCGAGGACTACCCCCGCACGCGGCTGCAACTTCGCGTCGCGCCGCCACCGCCTCATATCGCGTCCCCGAATCCGAGCACTTGATGCGCGAACCGCGCGAGGTCCTCGGGGTTGAACGGCTTCGTCATGTAGTAGTCGGCGCCCGACTTCCAGCCCTCCCAGACGTCGGAGTCGGTTGCCTTGGCGGTGAGGAGCACCACGGGGATCGGGGCGGTGTCGGGGCTCGCCTTGAGCGCGCGCAGCACCTCGAATCCGTCCCGGCCG
>DATJAA010000198.1:0-8794 GCA_035516815.1 Acidimicrobiia bacterium
CGACGCCGGTCCCGGCCACTCCCTCCCAGTGCGGAACGTGGAACTCCGAACGTGTCGGTATCGTCCAACGACGGCATGGGTGCACGAACGGTGGCGGGGATGACGGTTGCACTCGTCGCCGCCGCGGCCGGTCCGGCGCCGATCCCCTAGCCGCAGGGCGTGCCGCCCGGCACGAATCCACCGCGCGGTCCTCCGCGTCAGAGATCGATCAGATTGGCTCGGAATCCTCGGCGCTCTCGAGGAAGCTACGAATCTCGCTCGCCCGGAATCGGCGGTGACCGCCGAGAGTGCGGATCGCCGAGATCTTGCCGGCGCGCGCCCAGCGCGTGACCGTCTTCGGGTTGACCCGGAACATCGCTGCGACCTCCGAAGGGGTCAAGAGCGTGTCGTCGTCTTGGACTTCCATCGCCTCCGCCTTGTCTTCCAACTCACTGCCTGCCGGTTTCCGCACACGTGAGGAGCTCGGACTCGGCGGCGCGCGACCATTGACCGCGACCGAAGAATCGCCCGACTTCCTGACGTGACCCCTCCGCTCCCGTCCCCCGATTGCCGGGTTCAGGGCCCATTAACCCGGTAGGGGGTGCCCGTCAACACTCCTATCGGCACGAACTGTGCGGCGGCGATGTATTCCGCGCGATTGCGTCGGACGCCGTCGCAAAGGTCGTGATCGGCATTGTAGGACATCGTGAACCAGATCGTACAAAGAGGCTAAACAGACGCGAACGTACCCGTTTCTCACCCGGATCGGGTTAGACCGGATTCGGCGGCTCAGCGCTTGCCGATGTAAGCACGGTTTTGGCCCTCGACGACGTCGCCGACGAGCCACGCGTCGTGCCCGGCGGCGCGCACAACGTCGAGACCCCGCTCGGCGGCGTCGCCGGCCACCACCGCCAGCATCCCCACGCCGAGGTTGAACACCTGCTCCATCTCGTCGTCGGAAACGTCGCCGGCGCGCTGGATCTCGGCGAAGATGCGCGGTTCGTCCCACGTGCCTCGCCACACGACGCCGTCGCAGCGGTCGGGCAGCACCCGCACCAGATTTCCCGGGATGCCACCGCCGGTCACGTGGGCGAACGCGTGCACCGGGACTTTGCGCGCCAGTTCGAGCATCGCGGGCGCGTAGATGACGCTCGGCTCGAGCAGCACCTCGGCCAGCGTCGTGTGCGCACCCGGCCACGCCGGTCCGTGCAGATCGAGCCGGGCCCGTTCGAGCAGTGCCGCACGGGCGAGCGAGTAGCCGTTGCAGCGCAATCCGGGGCTCGCGAAGCCGATGATGCGATCTCCGGGCCGTACGTCGCGCGGCAGGACGGCGGAGCGTTCGACGATCCCCACCGCGAAGCCGACCAGATCGAACTCGCCCGGTTCCATCACGCCCGGGTGCTCCGACATCTCGCCCCCGAGCAGCGCGCACCG
Source organism: Acidimicrobiia bacterium (assembly GCA_035516815.1). GTDB lineage: Bacteria > Actinomycetota > Acidimicrobiia > IMCC26256 > PALSA-610 > PALSA-610. The sequence continues at coordinate 1,414 of DATJAA010000198.1, forward strand.
CGCGCGACGGCAGCCTTCGGCGACCCCCGCCACCATCTCGTCGATCTCGTCGGGAACCAACTTGCCGATCGATATGTAGTCGAGGAAGAAGAGCGGCTCCGCGCCCTGGGCCGCGATGTCGTCGACCGACATTGCAACGCAGTCGATGCCGATCGTGTTGCGCCGGTTCGCCAGCCGGGCGACGAGCGACTTCGTGCCGACGCCGTCGGTTGACGACACGAGCAGTGGATCGCGAAAGCGCTTCCAGTCGACGGCGAAGAGGCCGCCGAAGCCGCCGACGTCGCCGACCACCTCGGGCCGGAACGTCGATCGGACGTGGGCCTTGATCAGCTCGACCGCCTTCTCGCCGGCCCCGATATCGACGCCGGCCTCGGCGTAGGTGAGCTTGCGATCGGGCGGGTTCACGCGTGCTCGGCGCCCGACATCTCGCCGGAGACGTGCAGCGAGCGCGACTCGAGCTCCAGCACGTGCTTGGTGTCGTACTCGGGAACCGGCACCGGATACTCACCCGTGAAGCAGGCGGTACAGAAGGACTCCTTGGGCGAACCCGTCGCCTCGACGAGATGATCGAGGTCGAGATAGGCGAGCGAGTCGACACCGAGGTACGAGGCGATCTCGCCGATCTCCATGTCGACGGCGAGGAGATCCGACCGTTTGCCGGTGTCGAGGCCGTAGAAGCACGGCCAGCGATACGGCGGCGACGACACGCGGAAATGCACCTCGGTCGCACCGGCCTCGCGCAGCAGCGCGATGATCTGGCGCGTCGTGGTGCCCCGCACGATCGAATCGTCGACCACGACCAGCCGCTTCCCCTTGATGTTGTCGCGCAGCGGATTCAGCTTGAGCCGCACGTCGGTTCCGCGCTTCTTCTGGCTGGGCTGAATGAAGGTGCGGCCGACGTAACGGTTCTTCACGAAGCCGTCGCCGTACGGGATCCCAGCCACGCGGGCGTACCCCTGCGCCGCCGGCACGCCCGATTCGGGAACCGGCATCACCATGTCGGCGGGTGCGGGCGCCTGCCGCGCGAGCGCCTCACCCATCCGCTGGCGTGCCGCGTGCACGCTATGGCCGTAGAGCTGCGTGTCGGGACGAGCGATGTAGACGAACTCGAATATGCACAGCTTCGGAGTGGGGTCGGCGAAACGGATGGATCGCACGCCCCCCGCGTCGATCGCGACCAGCTCTCCTGGCTCGACGTCGCGGACGTAGTGCGCGTCGACCAGATCGAGCGCGGCCGTCTCGCTCGCAAGGACCCACCCGCCCTCGGTCTTGCCGAGCACCAGCGGGCGGAAGCCGTGCGCGTCACGCACACCGAAGAGATGCGCTTCGTCCATGAGTACGAGCGAGAACGCCCCCGCGAGCCGCGGGAGCACCTTCTCGAGCGCATGTTCGAGATCGCGCCCGTCGGAGCGCGGCTCGTCGCCGTACTCGTTGGCGAGCAGCTCGCCGATGAGCTCACTGTCGGACGTGAGGACGCCCGGGAGCATCCCGAGGCCCGTCGAGAGAACCTCGGTGTTCGTGAGGTTGCCGTTGTGCCCAAGCGCGAACCCCGCGTCGGCAACGGAGCGGTAAACCGGCTGCGCGTTGCGCCAGGTGCTCGAGCCGGTGGTGGAATAGCGGACGTGGCCGATCGCGAGGTGGCCCTCGAGCGGCGCCAGCCGCCGCTCGTCGAAGACCTGGGTGACGAGACCCATGTCCTTGACCACGGTGATGGTCTCACCGTCGCTCACCGCGATCCCGGCCGATTCCTGCCCGCGATGCTGCAGGGCGTAGAGGCCGAGGTACGACAGGTGGGCGACCGGCTGGCCCGGCGCATAGACGCCGAACACCCCGCACGCGTCTTTGGGGCCCGAGAACTCTGCGTCCAAGATCACCAGTATCCCATGGGGGTGCGCCCCAACCCGTCTCGGCGCACCCCCACCCATCAGTTGGGCACGCCCACACCCCCATACGCGACCCCACGCTCCCAACAGTTGGCACGCTCACACCCCCGACCAGGCCGGGAATGGCGCGCGGCGTCCCGTATCCTGCGCCGCCATGGAGACGCCGGGCTGTTGTCTGTGGTTCACCGGCCTCTCGGGCGCGGGGAAGAGCACGATCGCCAACATCGTCGTCGAGGGATTACGGGCCCGCGGCCGCAAGGTCGAACTGCTCGACGGCGACGAGATCCGCGAGCACCTGTCGAAGGGCCTCGGGTTCTCGAAGGCCGACCGCGACATCAACATCCGGCGGATCGGCTGGGTCGCGTCGGTGCTCGCCCGCAATGGCGTGGTGTCGGTGACGGCGGCGATCTCCCCGTACCGTTCGGTGCGCGACGAGGTCAGGGGTTGGATCGACCACTTCGTCGAGATCCACGTTGCCACGCCGCTCGAGGACTGCGAGACGCGCGACGTGAAGGGTCTGTACGCGCGGGCACGTGCCGGCGAGATCCCGGAGTTCACCGGCATCTCCGATCCGTACGAGCCGCCGGTCGCGCCCGAGATCACGCTGCACACGGCGGGACGCACGCCCGAAGAGTCGGCCGCTGAAGTCCTCGCCTGGCTCGACGCGAACGGGCTCCTGTAGCGATGAGGCGAGGTGCTACTCGGCGCGCATGAGCGCGGGCAGCGCATCGCGCCACGCGTGCGCCGCGTCCGCGACCGAGACGTCGAACGCTCCCTTCGCGATGAGCCGGCCGCCGGTGGCGACGCCGAGCACACGCACGGGAACACCGGCCGCGGCCGCCAGCCCGCAAACTGCCGCGGTGTATTGCGGGTCGACACTGCAGACGACCACCGACGCCGGTTCCGCGAAGCACGCCTCCGCGGGCATGCAGCCCTCGAAGATCAGCTCGACCTTGAACCCGACCTCACCCGCGACCGCCATCTCCGCGAGCGCGACCGCGAGGCCACCGTCGCTCACGTCGTGCAGGCCCGCGACCATCTGTTCGCGCACCAGCGACGCGACGAGCTCATGCGTCGCCCGCGCCCGTTCGAGGTTCGCCGCGGGCGGCCGGCCGCCGTCGAGGCCGTGCATCACCGCGGCCCATTCGGAGCCGCCGAGCTCGGGTCGAATCTCACCGAGTACGACGACGTCGTCTCCCGCGCGCAGGCTCGCCGCGGGCGGCCGGCCCGCGAGATCGTCGATCAATCCGATCACGCCGGCGATGGGGGTGGGATGAATGTCGTCGTCGCCCGACGCGTTGTAGAAGCTGACGTTGCCACCGATCACGGGAAAGCCGAGCGCCCTGCACGCCTCACTCATGCCGTCGACGACCTCGGAGAACTGCCACATCACTTCCGCCCGCTCGGGGTTACCGAAGTTCAGGCAGTTCACCAACGCGAGCGGGCGCGCGCCCGAGCACGCAACGTTGCGCGCCGCTTCCAGCACCGCCAAGCGCGCGCCGGTGCGCGGATCGAGACGGCAGAAACGGGCCTTGCCGTCGGTCGACATCGCGATCGCCTTGGTGGTGCCCTTCACTCGTAACACCGCGGCGTCGGCGCCCGGGCCCGCGACCGTGTTCAGGAACAGTTGGTGGTCGTATTGGCGCGACACCCACGTCTTGTCGGCGATCGTCGGAGTGGCGAGCAACGCGAGCAGCTCGCCCGAGAGGTCGGCGCCGGCCGGGAACTTGTCGCGCAGTTGCGGGCCCGGGTCTGCAGCCTGCAGGGCGTCCTGCCCCGCGGGACGGGTCGCCGGACGGTGATAGAGCGGGCCGTCACCGAGACTCTCGACCGGCACGTCCGCGATCGCCGGCGCATCCGACGTGACCAGTGGCGCGTCGTCGCCCGCGGGCGGCACGGGGTTCTCGCCGGGCACCCCGGTCGCGTCGAACAGGCCGTCGTAGATGCGAAAGCGCGCAGTATCGGTGACGCGGCCGACGACCGTCGCGCGGATCTCCCAACGGCGGGCGACCGCGAGCACCGCGTCGAGGTTCGCCGGCTCGACGATCGCGAGCATGCGTTCCTGGCTCTCGGATGTCATCACCTCGACTGCGTTCATGCCGGGCTCGCGCCGGGCCACGCGTGCGATGTCGACGTCCATGCCGGCACCGGCCTTCGCCGCGGTTTCCGAAGCCGCGCAGGAGAGCCCGGCCGCACCGAGGTCCTGCACGCCGACCGCGAGCCGCGCGTCGAGCAGTTCGAGGCACGCTTCGATGAGCCGCTTCTCCTCGAACGGATCGCCCACCTGCACCGAGGGACGCTTCGCCCCGTCGCCCTCCTCGAACGACGCCGACGCGAGCACGCTCGCGCCACCAATGCCGTCGCGGCCGGTCGACGAGCCGAGGAGCACCGCGAGGTTCCCCGGTCCGTCGGCGCGCGCGAGAACGAGCCGATCGATCGGGAGGATCCCGAGGCAGAAGACGTTTACCAGCGGGTTGTCGCGATACGTGTCGTCGAACACGACCTCGCCGCCGACGGTCGGTACACCGACCGAGTTCCCGTAGCCCGAGATGCCGGAGACGACTCCCTCGAACAGGTAACGCGTGCGCGCGTCGTCGAGGGAACCGAACCGGAGCGGATCCATCAAGGCGATCGGGCGCGCGCCCATCGAGAAGATGTCGCGGATGATGCCGCCTACACCCGTCGCAGCACCCTGGTACGGCTCGACTGCCGACGGGTGGTTGTGACTCTCGATGCGCACCGCCACCGCGAGGCCGTCGCCGATGTCGACGACGCCGGCACCCTCGCCCGGGCCGACCAGCACCCAGGGCGCCTCCGTGGGAAACCGCGAGAGATGCGGCCGCGACGACTTGTAGGAGCAATGCTCCGACCACATCACCGAGTACATCGCGAGCTCGAGGTCGGTGGGCTCGCGCCCGAGCTCGTCGACGACGGCGGCCAGCTCGGCGTCGGTCATACCGAGCCGCCGATGCAAGGGGTGCTCGACCCGCTCCTCCGCCATCACCGGTGATCGTAGCGACGGTTGCGACACCGCGACTTCTCCACGCGCGGCTATTCGCTCGTCTTTGCCCACACCGTCTGGCGAAGTTCCCACATGACGAGGTCGGTGCGATCGGAGCGTTCGATGTCGTGCAGCGCTTCGACGAGATCGCCGTCGCCGCCCCATGCGACCGCGTTGCGGCGGAACATCGCAGCCGCACGCACGGCCGGCACCGGATGCTCCACCACGCGATCGAGCGCGCGCCGGCATCCGGGCGGATCGGTATCGAGCACCGGGCCCGCCCACAGCGTGGCGCCGCGCGCCGCGACCACGGCGGTGACCGCATCTTCGTAGCGCGCGAAGACCGGATCGTCGCTCTGGTAGCGCACCGGTTCCTCGCACACGATCAGACCGCCGACGCGCAGTGGTGGTACCCAGTGCGCGAGCACCGCGGCCGGATCGGCGAGATGGCCGAGCAGCAGCCGGGAGTAGACGAGATGCGCGGGCAGGCACAAGCGCGCATTGACGTCGGCGACGACGAAGTGTGCGTCCGGAACGCGCGCTTCCGCCTCGGCGATCATCGCCACCGACGAGTCGATACCGGTGGTGAAGCTGTGCGGGATCACCTCGCGCAGCAGCGCGGTCGTGTAACCGGGTCCGCACCCCATGTCGATCACGTAGCGGTAGCCGAAACCGGGCAGGTCACAAAGGAGCGACCGGCTCGGTGCTTCGAACGTATCGGCGACGAGCGCGAGCCGCTCACGTGCGAGTTGTGTATCGCCGAAGGCGTACGTGGTCACACGAGGATTGTCGCGCGGCTCGTCGCCGCGGCCAGGAGGCTCTTGAGGAGCACCAGGCCGTCGCTCGACCCCAGGAGCGGGTCGGAGGCACGTTCGGGATGCGGCATCAGTCCGACGATGTTGCCCTCTGCGTTGCAGATCCCGGCGATGTCGTCGAGGCTGCCGTTGGGGTTCTGCACGTAACGAAGCACCACGCGCTCCTCGGCGCGCAGCTCGGCCAGCGTGCGCTCGTCGCACACGTAGTTGCCCTCGAAGTGGTTGATGGGAATCCGCAGGACGTCGCCGACCCGGGCCAGGCTGGTGAGCGCGGTCGACACGGTCTCGACGCGCAACTCGACGGTCTGGCACAGGAACTTCGAGCCGGAGTTCTTCTGCAGCGCACCGGGAAGGAGTTGGGCCTCGCACAGCACTTGGAAGCCGTTGCAGATGCCGATCGTGGGGCCGCCCGTGCGTGCGTGCGCCGCGACCGCGCCCATCACCGGCGAGAACCGCGCGATCGCACCCGTGCGGAGGTAGTCGCCGTGCGCGAATCCGCCGGGTACGACAACGGCGTCGACCCCTTTGGTCGTAGCGTCGCCGTGCCACAACAACTCGGCCCGGCCACCGAGCTGATCAACTGCGAATTGCACGTCGAGCTCGCAGTTCGTCCCGGGAAACACCACCACGCCGACGCGCGCGCTCATGAGATCACGACCTCGTACGCCTCGATCACCGGATTCGCGAGCAGACGCTCGCACATTTCCTGCACCTGCCGGCGCGCGCTCTCCGCATCCGGGGCCTCGACCGAGAGCCGGATGGTCTTGCCGATGTGCACCTGTGCCACGTTCGTGTACCCGAGCGCGGGTAGCGCCCGTTCGACCGTTGCGCCCGCGGGATCGGCGATCCCGGGTAGGTGGGTGACCTCAACGTGAGCGTCGAACACCGGCATGACGTCGATGCTACCGATCGGACCGTCGTTCCGACGGCACAACGACAGCACAACCGACGCGCACAGCAGGTGCGGGTGCCGTATCAGTCCTCGCTGCCGTACCACTCCGAAAACGCATTGTCAGTGAGCAGCTCGTACGCCTCGATGTAGGTCGCGCGGGTGTTCGCGATCACCTCCGGCGGCACGTGCGGGGGCGGCGGCTCGTGCGCCCACCCGGTCGAGTCCATGAAGTCGCGGACGTATTGCTTGTCAAACGACGGCGGCGCCGTTCCGGGGCGGTACTTGTCGCGCGGCCAATAGCGCGACGAATCGGGCGTCATCATCTCGTCGATGACGATGATCTCGTCCTCGCGCACGCCGAACTCGAACTTGGTATCGGCGAGGATGAGCCCGCGGCTCTGCGCGTGCGCGGCGCCGTGCTCATAGAGCCGCAGCGAGAGATCGCGCAGCCGCTCGTACACGTCGGCGCCGACGAGGTCGACGGCCTCGTTCGCCGTGAGCGGCAGATCGTGCCCGCGCTCAGCCTTCGTCGTCGGTGTGAAGAGCGGCTGCGGCAGTGCCTCCGCCTGACGCAACCCGGCCGGAACGCGGAAGCCGCCGACCGTGCCGGCGTCTTGGTATTCACTCCAGCCGTGCCCGAACACATACCCGCGCACCACACACTCGAGGTGGATCGGTCGGGCCGCGTGCACGAGGGTCGCCCGGCCCGCGACGTCGCCCGCGATCTCCGGGAAGTCGGCGGGGTCGCAGGAGATCACGTGGTTGGCGACGATTCCGGCCGTGCGCTCGA
>DATJAA010000199.1:0-3124 GCA_035516815.1 Acidimicrobiia bacterium
CGCAACAGCAGTCAGCGCTTCACGGTTCGGGGTAATCCACGGAGATCAGGTGGTCGACGAACCAGTCGCGTGCGAGCTCGGCCGCCATTTCTAGAGTGCCCGGCTCCTCGAAGAGATGTGAGGCCCCGGGCACCACGCTCAGACGCGCCTCGCACCGAATCTCGGCTAGCGCCTCGCGGTTCAGCGCGAGCACCAATGTGTCGTCGCCGCCGACGATCAGCAGCGTGGGCGCGCGGACGTCGCCGAGCCTCGGTGCTGCGAGGTCGGGACGACCACCTCGTGACACGACGGCGCGCACCTCTGCGTCCGATTCGGCGGCCGCCCACAGGGCAGCACCGGCGCCGGTGCTCGCGCCGAAGTACCCGATCACCGCGCGACGTCCCTCGGGCTGCGTGCGCAGCCACACGGTGACCTCGACCAGGCGGCGCGCGAGCAAGGGAATGTCGAACACGTTCGCGCGGTCGTGCTCCTCCGCCGGCGTGAGCAGGTCGAACAGCAGCGTGCCGAGCCCCGCACGGTTCAGGACCGACGCGACGAACCGGTTGCGAGGGCTGTGCCGGCTGCTGCCACTGCCGTGCGCGAACACGACGATCGCGTGGGCGCCGTCGGGGACCGTCAGGCGCCCACCGACGGTCGCCGTGCCCGCTTGCACTTCGACCTCTTCGTCGCGACCGGGAGGGTCGGCGGTGATTGCCTCCGCGCCGGCCGATGCGACGTCCCCTTCCCGCGACGCGGCCAGCAGCCGCATTACCTCGGCGTCCGAGGTCTGTGCGAAGTCCTCGTAGAACTGACCGATCGCGAAGAACTGCTCGGGCGTATACAGCGAGATCACGTCGTCTGCGTCGTCCCGCAGTGACGCGACGGTGCTCGGCGGCGCGACGGGCGTCGCGACGACAACACGGGCCGCACCTTGCGCACGCGCGACCCTGCACGCCGCGCGTACCGTCGAGCCGGTCGCAATGCCATCGTCAACGATGAGCGCGGTGCGGCCGGCGAGTGGAACGCGTTGACGACTCCCGCGGAACCGTCCGGCTCGGCGAGCGAGCTCCTGCTCCTCCCGAGTTTGTGCCTCGTCGATGTCGGCCGCGCTCACATGCGCCAGCTTCACGACCTGCTCGTTCAGGATGCGAACGCCGCCTTCGCCGATCGCTCCCATCGCGAGCTCCGGCTGGAAGGGCACGCCGAGCTTGCGCACGACGATGATGTCGAGCGGTGCACCGAGCTGACGCGCGACCTCGAACGCAACGGGGACGCCCCCGCGGGGAAGCCCGAGCACCACGAGACCGTCGCGCGGAAGTTCCCTCAACCGATCCGCGAGACGCCGGCCGGCATCGGCTCGGTCAGCAAAGAACATGACCCCTCCTCACCGTGTCTTCACAGCTTGATCTCCGTAACACATCCAACAGTCCTCGACGCCGCGAACAAGGCCCACCACACGCTTCGCCACGAGCAGCCGGCGTTACCGACGACGCGAGATCGGCAGTTATCGCGCTGCACTGCTGCGGCGTCGGCGCGACGCGAGGACGAGGCCCGTTCCGGCAGCGACGGCCGCGAGGGCCGCGATGCCAAGTGCGTGTTCTGTTCCGCCGGTACGGGGCAGCGCGGCGGGTGCCGCGAAGACGATTGTTGCTGCGGCGAATTCCGAAGCGCCGACGGAGTTCGCCGCGACGATGACACACGGCACTTGGTTGGCGGTCGTCGGCGTGCAGTCGAGCGTTCCGCCACCGGTGCTGACGGTGATGAGCGTATGCACGACGAACGGTGTCGCCGTAAACGAACCCTTTTCGTCCGCGACGGCAACGACTTCGTTACTCGGGTCGCATCGCCCGAGACCAGCTGTTGTCGACGCGCACTGTGCGATGACGATCCTTTCGTCGGGCGTGAAGCCGGTCCCGGCGACGTGAACGCTGTCGCCGTCGTAGAGGCCCACATCGGGTGCGACATTGACTTCTGGTGGGTTCGCCGGTGCCGATGGATCGAATGTGAGGTCCGCGACTACAGTGTGCGTGAGGTCTCCGACAATGATGCCGCACGTCGCCGCGGCCGCCCCACAATCGACCGACGATGTCGATTCGACGATGACGCGACGCACGACGAAGCTCGTCGTGAATGCACCGGTCGCGTCGGATGTTGTCGACCTACGCGTCGGCGCGTAGCACACGCCTCCCGACTTGCCATTGAACAGGTTGCACTGCGCGATGTTGACAAGGTGGTTGTGAACAAGTCCCGCTCCGGCGACCGTCACGGTCTCCAGGTCAATCAAGTTGGTGCTAGGCGCCACCGAGACCGAGGCCGCAACCGCGACAGCAACCGTGGTGCTCGAAGTGGAGACCGTTGTGCTGGTCGTGGCGCCCGTTGTGCTCGTGGTATCGGTCGGACTCGTCGTCGTCGTCGGAGCCCCCAAGACCGGCGCCGACCACGTGAAGAGCGCGAGGAAGAGGACTGAACACCCCACCGCGAACCGCACAGGTCGATCACCCATTCTGGATTCCCTTCGTGATCGCCATCATCATGCGCCGGCGATGAACGGCCGACCTTCAGATCCTCCGTCAACCCCCGGCGTCGAACCAGGGCCGAAAGCCCCATGAGGGACGACCTACCTGGCTCACCCCAAGTCCTTGCGACTGCGCGGCCCTCCGCACAGCTATCGGTTGGGCAAGATGCGGCGCTTCATTCGGGCGGTCCTACGCTGAGAGCCGGTCGGCCAGTGGCTCGTACGCGGGATACCGCATGCGACCGGCAAATCGCCGAGACTACGAGCATGAACTCCGAGACCGGCCGAACAGTCCCACGGCGCCGGCGACGCGGCGAGGCTTGGCGAGCACCGTGACGCTCATTGAGTTGCGCGGCGTAGAGAAGCGGTTCGAGACCGTCGCGGGTCCGGTTGTCGCGTTGGAGTCTGCGACGTTGTCGGTCGATGCCGGCGAGTTCGTCGTCGTGCTCGGCCCTTCGGGAAGCGGTAAGACGACACTGTTGAACTTGGTCGGCGCGCTCGACTCTCCAACCGCGGGAGAGATCGAGGTTGCCGGGTATCGGTTGACGAGCGCCTCGCACGCGCAGCTGTTCGAGTATCGACGCAAGACGATGAGCTTCGTGTTCCAGGCGTTCAACCTGTTCCCAGAGC
>DATJAA010000200.1:0-3727 GCA_035516815.1 Acidimicrobiia bacterium
CAGTCGTGGTCTCGGTCGACTACCGGCTTGCACCCGAGGCGAAGTTCCCGAGCGCGGCCGACGATTGCATCGCGGCGTACGAGTGGGCGCTCGACCGCGCCACCGAGGTCGGGGCCGACCCAACGCGCGTGGCCATCGGCGGAGACTCCGCCGGCGGCAACCTGGCCGCCGTCGTCGCGCTCGACGCTCGCGTTCGCGGGCTGTCGCAACCGAAGCTGCAACTCCTCGTGTATCCCGTCACCGACTACGAGTTCGACAGCGCGTCGATGATCGACAACGCGAAGGGATACTTCCTCGAGACCGAGAGCATGCGTTGGTTCTGGGACCACTACGCGCGCACTCCCTCAGACTTTGCCGATCCGCGGTTGTCGCCGATGCGGGCCGGCGACCACGCGGGCCTTGCGTCCGCGGTCGTCGTCACCGCCGAGTTCGATCCTCTCCGCGATCAAGGTGAGGCGTACGGTGCGCGCCTTCGCGATGCCGGCGTGCCGACGACGATCGTGCGCGCCGGCGGTCTGATCCACGGCTTCTTCGGGATGCACGCCTTCATGCCTCCGGGCCGGGAGGCGTGGGACGTCTCGGTCCGGGCCCTGCGCGACGCGTTCGGAGAGGCTTGATGCCGTTGCACCCGCAAGCGCAGGCCGTGTGCGATCTCGTGAACGCCATGGGTGAGGTTCCACCGAGCAACGAGCGGCTGCAGGAGATCCGCGACGGGTTCGCAACGCTCGTCGTCATGGGCGCAGGCCCACCGGAAGCCGTGTTCGCGATCACCGACGCGGACGCCGACGGGGTGCCGGTGCGCGTGTACCGGCCCGCACCAGATCCGGCCCTTCCGGTGATCGTCTACTTCCACGGGGGCGGGTGGACGATCGGGAGTGTGGAACAGTTCGACCTCGTCGCCCGCCAGATCGCAAACGCGGCGAACGCCGTCGTCGTCTCCGTCGACTACCGGCTTGCTCCCGAGCATCCCTTCCCCGTTCCCCTCGACGACTGCTGGCGCGCGCTGACGTGGACCGCGAAGAACGCGTCCGCGTTCGGCGGTGACGGTGCGCGTCTCGCGGTGATGGGCGACAGCGCCGGCGGGAATCTCGCCGCGGTGTGCGCGCTGATGGCGCGCGATGCGGAGGGTCCCGAGCTGGCGATGCAAGTGCTCGTATATCCGGTGGTCGACTGCGACTTTGCCACCGGCTCGTACCGGGAGAACGGCCGCGGCTATCTACTCACCGAAGCGGACATGAAGTGGTTCTTCTCGTGCTACGTCGCCGATGATGCCGAGCGCGGCGACTGGCGAGTATCGCCGCTTCGGTCTGCCGACCTGCACGGTGTGGCGCCCGCGGTCGTCGTCACCGCCGAATTCGATCCGCTGCGCGACGAGGGGCAGGCGTACGCGCGCCGGCTCGACGAGGACGGCGTCCGTGTCGTGCACCTCGCGTACGAGGGCATGATTCACGCTTTCTTCGGGCTGTCGGCGGCCTTCGACGCGAGCCGTGACGCGCTGGATCGCGTCGGTGCGGAACTGCGTCAGGCATTCGGTACGCTCTCCGACTGACATGGCCGTACTCGACGTTGCCGGTTTCGTCGCGGACCTGAAGGATCACGCGGTCGAGCACGGGTTTCACGTTCACGACGAGCGACATTTCGTCGAAAGCTATTCACTGCGCCAGACGTGGGAAGTCGATCTCCACCCCGAAGAGGGTTGCGAGGGTCCCGTCGATCTCTACCTCTCACTCGAGATCGACCCGCGTGTGCTCCTCGGATTCGAGGACGCGGTGATCGAACTGGGCGAGAACGAAGAGCCCGACGACGCGTTTCACTTCCCGCTGAGCTTTACCTGGGCATTGCCGCCGCTCGCCCGCGGGCCGGACCTCCTGGTGCTCACGACGGATCTCGCCGGTGTCGGCGGCCGCGACCTTCCGCTCGACGTCTCGGCGACCGATTCCTACCCTGCCGCGACCGACGCGTCGGAACGTTCCCTGCGGATCGTCGCGCACCAGCGCGTCTCGCTGATCGGGATTCGGCGGGGCGAGGAAGTACCCTGCGACACCCTGGAAGCGTGTCTCGCGGTCAGCCGCTACTTGCTCGATCAAGCCGTCGGATGGCTCGATTGACTCCGTCCCGCAGGCGATCACCGATCACGGACCGACGGCGCACGCGCTCACGCCTCGTCGCCGCCGGTCTGCTCGCGTGCGCGCTCGCGGCGTGCTCGAGCTCCGGCAAGGGGTCGTCGCCGACCACAACCGTCCCCGGTAGCTCGTCGCCCCCGCCGACGCAGGGTTCGGCCCCCGCGCCGCCGGCCATCCTGGGCCGGACGTTCCTGTCGACCTCCGTCACAGGATTCGCCCTGCCCAAGAGCACTCGCATCACGCTCACGTTCGAGAGCAACGGGCAGCTGTCCGCAAATGCCGGCTGCAACACGATGACGGGCCGGTACCACATCACCGGGAATCGCCTCGTGGTCGACCCGCTCGCCATCACCCAGATGGGCTGCCTGCCCGCGCACCGTCAAGCAGCGGACTCCTGGCTCGCCGGCGTGCTGGGGGCTCAGCCCGATCTCACCATGAGCGGCAGCAACATGCGGCTCAGCGACGGCAAGTCGACCATCGACCTCTCGGAGTCCTGAGCAGGTCGCCGCTACGATTGCTGCGTGGCGATGCGCACGGACTGCCGACACTACGAGAGCCGTACCTACGCGTCCGGCGAGGCGGTACGCAAGTGCCTGCTCGACCTCGCTCCGGAAGCGCCGTGGAATTGTCCTGCCGACTGCCCGCGCTACGAACGACGGAAGATCGATGCGGGCTGGCAGTACGGCTCGCTGGCGAGCGCGGCGGAGGCCGCACCGCCCGAGCCCGAGGTCCCCATGAACGCCGATGTCGCGGCATTGCTCGACGAGGCCGAGGACATCGTAAACGCGGCCGGCGTCGATCTCTTCGCGGAGCAAGCGAAGCGCAACGCGCGCAAGGGCATGTTCCGTAAACGCAAGAAGCGCTGACCTCCGGGCGCGGTAGGTTGCCCAGGTGGTCGACCTCGCGAAGCGATCGCGCGCGATGCCGGTTGGGCAACGCTCGATACTCGCGATCATCACCGCCGTCGTTCTGTGGTCCTGCACGTCGCTGTTCGTCCGCGCCGGCCACAGCGACGCGCTTGTGTTCACGACCTGGCGCCTGTGGTTCGCGCTGCCGCCGCTCGCGCTGATCGTCGTCTCGAGGGCACGTCGCGGCCACAGTGCGCCGTTCTGGCCGCAGGACGTAGCCCGCCTGCACTGGATCATGTTGCTTTTCGGCGCCGGTGCGTTCTTCATCGCGAGTGCCGGCACGACATTCGCCGCGCTCGGGATGACCCGCATTCTCGACGTGACGCTGATCGGCTCGCTGCAACCGATTCTCATCATCGGGTTCGCGGTCGCCTTTCTCGGCGAGCGCGTCGCGCGGTCGCACCTCCTGCGGGCCGGGCTCGCGATCCTCGGCACGATCCTCGTCGCGGTGGCTGCATCGAGCAGCGGATCATGGAGCCTGCGCGGCGACCTCTTGGCGGTCGTCAGTCTGGTGTTCAACTCCGGATGGTTCCTCTACGGCCGAGTGCTCCGAACCCGGATCGTCATCGATCCGTTCGCGTTCATGCTCGGCACGCTTGCCGCGGCGGCGGTACTCACGACGCCGCTGACGATGGTCGTCCACGGCGGACTCGGCATCAGTGGGCGGGGCTTGTTCTTCGCGACGCTCACGATGAT
>DATJAA010000201.1:0-2596 GCA_035516815.1 Acidimicrobiia bacterium
CGACATCGAGCATCTCGTCGCGGCCACGGTCGAGAAGTTCGGACGGATCGATTTGTTCGTCTCCAACGCCGGGATCGCGATCGACGGCGGCATCGACACGCCGACGGAGAAGTGGCAGAAGATCATCGGCGTCAACCTGATGTCGGAGATCTTCGCGGCCAAGTACGCAATCCCGCACATGCTCGACCAGGGCAGCGGTTACCTGCTCAACGTCGCGTCGGCCGCCGGCCTGCTCGTGATCTTCGACACCGTGTCGTACACCGTCACGAAGCATGCGGCGATCGGGTTCAGTGAATGGCTGGCGGCAACGTACGATGATCAGGGCATCGGTGTCAGCGTGCTGTGTCCAGCGGCCGTGCGGACGCCGATCCTCGCCGGCAAGTACGACACCCCGGAGGGCCAGGACGCGATCACCACCGATGAGCTCGCGGAGATCGTGATTCGGGGGCTTGCAGAGGAGCGATTCATGATCTCCACGCACCAGTGGGTGCTCGAGAAGTTCGCGGTCAAGGCGCGCGATTACGACGAATACATCGCGATGATGCGCGCCGGTCGTGCCGCGGAGGTCGCCAGAGCCGCGGCGCCGGCGTGAGTCATGCACCGCGTTGTGATCGTTGGCTGCGGGTTCGCGGGGTTGTTCGCCGTCAAGGCGCTGCGCCGCGCGCCGGTTGACGTGGTCGTGGTCGACCGTGCTAACCATCACCTCTTCCAGGCGTTGCTCTACCAGGTCGCCACGGGAGTGCTTTCGGAGGGGGACGTCGCGCCGCCGATTCGAGACGTCCTGCGACACCAGCGCAACGCGCGCGTCGTCCTCGGCGAGGTCGTCGACATCGATGCCGAGCACCGCGAGCTGACGATCGACACACTGGGCAAGGCGACGACGCTGCCCTACGACAGCCTGATCGTCGCGACCGGCGCGTCGCAGTCGTATTTCGGGCACGACGAGTACGCCCGGCACGCGCCCGGGATGAAGACGATCGACGACGCGCTCGAGCTACGCGGGCGGATCTTCGGTGCCTTCGAGATCGCCGAGCTCGAGCCCGACGACGCCGCGCGCGAACCCTGGCTCACGTTCGCGATCGTCGGCGCCGGCCCGACCGGCGTTGAGCTGGCCGGGCAGATCGCCGAGCTGTCTCGCCGTGCGCTGCGCGCGAACTTCCGTCGCTTCGATCCAAAGACCGCCCGCATCGTCCTGATCGACGGGTCCGACACGGTGCTCCCCCCGTACTCGGAGCGTCTCCGTCGACGCGCGCGACGCGACCTCGCGCGACTGGGCGTCGAGCTGCGCCTCGGCACCCGCGTCGTCGGGGTCGACGAAGCGGGCCTGGACGTCTCCAGCGGGGACGGCGACAGGGGCCGCATCGAGGCTCGCACGAAGATCTGGGCGGCCGGCGTGCAGGGATCGCCGCTCGGACGACTTCTGGCCGACCGCGCCGGGGCGACCGTCGACCGCACGGGTCGCGTCGAGGTACAGCCAGACTGTTCACTACCCGGACACCCAGACGTGTTCGTCGTCGGCGACCTGATGGCGCTGAACGGCCTCCCCGGCTTGGCCGAGGTCGCGATGCAGAGCGGGCGCCACGCCGCGAAGACAGTCGTGCGCCGGCTGGGGGGACGCGAGCCGAAGCCGTTTCGCTACGTCGATCTCGGCACGATGGCAACGGTCGCGCGGTTTCGCGCGGTGGTGAGCATCGGAGGGGTCGAGTTCGGCGGCTTCGCGGGGTGGCTGTTGTGGCTCGTCGTCCACCTCACCTTCCTGGTCGGATTCAAGAACCGCTTGTCGGCGCTCGCCAACTGGCTCGTCGCGTTCCTGGGGCGCGGCCGGCGCCAACGCACGATCACCAAGCAGCAGGTGCTCGCCCGCACGCGCGGACTGGAGTCGCGCGACCGGGTTCTCGCCAAGCCAGCCTCCGAGGTCGAAACGGCAGGTGCACGATGACGAGTCAGATCAACACAAAGGAGAAGGGCCAGATGGCAACCGAAGTGCACGAACAACACCAGACGGTCGAGGAGCAGATCGCCCACCTGCGCGAGCTGTTCGCCGACGCGCCGGAGGTGGGCCGCAACGCATTCGAGAACGTGCTCAAAGAGCTCACGTCGCAGGCGTCGCAGACGCCGCCGCCGGCGGTGGAGAGCGCCGGCCGGGTCGGCATTCGTCTGGGCAAGGTCTCGGAGCTGACGATCATCGTTCCCCTCGCACCGGGCGGCGCCGAGCGGACGCGGGCGTTCCTGCGCCTGCTGGGCGGAAACCTCGCTGGCGCGGACAAGGTCGGCAGCGTGCACGACATGCGTTTCGTTTTCCTGGACAACGACACGAGGATGTTGTTCGCCACCGCCTACGACGGCGAGTGGGACGCCTACATCGACGACTTCGTGACGAAGATCCCCGACTACCTGGACATCATCGACTCGGCTTGGGAGGGCTGGCCGGGGATTCGCAGCCCGCACGCGAAGGACTATCTGGCCGAGCACCAGGTCACGGCAGAAGGCTGGTACGTCGGCAACCCGGATCTGACCTAGAAGAGTGACTAAGGCCGAGATGGGTGCTGACATTCGCGAAACCGACCGGAGTCTGGAGTGAAGTCACTGTCGGTGG
>DATJAA010000202.1:0-2545 GCA_035516815.1 Acidimicrobiia bacterium
GGTTGGTGGCGCCGACATTCACCCGGTCGAGCTGATCGGTGACCAGGCGGCCCCAGGCGGTGGCGTCGAGCGACAGGCCGGCGAAGAGGCGCGCCGTCGCGCCGAGCTCGAAGGAGAGGTCCTTCTCGGCCTTGAGGTCGACCGGCAGCGGCTGGCCCGCCAGCGCCGGAACGAGGACGCGCGCGGCGACCGCGGCATCGACGGTGTTCGGCGGCTGCCACAGCGACCCCACGAACGCGTGCAAGGCGATATCGCGCGTCGCCGCGTAGCTCGCACCGAGGCGCGCGCTCGGGCCGACGAGCAACAACGAGGGCTCGTCGCTGCCGAGGAAGTCGACCGACTGGATGTCGATCCGTGCGCCGGGCAGCACGCTCCACTTGCCGTACGAGATCGTGTCCTGGATGTAGGCGCCGGCCAGGAGCACGTCGGTCCGGTCCGCGCCCGACAGCGTCGCGGCCGGATCGGGTCCACCATGCGGGCTCGCGTCGTCGCGAGTATATGCGGCGTAGTCGACCCAGCTGTTCGCGTTGTCCGCAGTCGCGCCCATCTTCACCACGTGGTGGCGAGCGACCGCCCACGAATAGTGAGCGACCAGTCCTTCGTGGAACACGCTGCGCCGCACGTCGCTGCACGTCGAGCCCGGATCGGCCGTCGCGCCGAGCGATCGCACCGGATCGCAGAGCAGGTCGCCGTACGAGTCGCGGATGAACGGCGCGATCTGCAGCGTCGCGTCACCGAACACGTGGCGATACGACAGCGCCGCGAACACGTTGAGCTCGGTGTCGGTGGGGTTCGCGTCGTAGGGAACGAAGGGCGGCGGCGGATTTCCGTACGAATCGGGGCTGCGCATCGTGCCGGGCGGCAGCGCCGACAGCGGCGGGATCTGCGGGTCGATCGGGATCTGGTAGGCGCTGTCATTCCCGAACGCGATCAGCTCGACGCGATCGCGCGGCGTCGCGTCGTAGGTCACGAGCGCGATGCCGCCACCGCCGAGCAGA
Organism: Acidimicrobiia bacterium; assembly: GCA_035516815.1. Classification (GTDB taxonomy): domain Bacteria; phylum Actinomycetota; class Acidimicrobiia; order IMCC26256; family PALSA-610; genus PALSA-610. The sequence goes on from DATJAA010000202.1 coordinate 999, forward strand.
CGGTCGTGCAGGATCTCGCCGGGGGCCGGCGGATCGAGGCCGCGATCGGTTCGTTCGAAATTGCCGGCGACGAACACCCCAAGCTTGCCGATCCCTTGTGCGTAGTCGAGCGACGCCCTGGTCGTGTTGTAGCTGCCGTACGCGATCTGCGCGTCGCTGCTCGGCCCGCCGGTCGGTCGGCGCGTCGTGATGTCGATGACGCCGCCGAGACCATCGCCGTACTCGGCCGGAAAACCACCGGTGATGATATGAAGCGTGTCGACGATCTTGGTCGGAATGAAGCTCTCGGTCGACGCCCATTGCGTGAGCGGCGGCGCGAGCAACGGGATGCCGTCGATCTCGTACTGGAGGCCTCCGTCGGCGGCACGCGCGTGCAGCCCGAAGCCGAACGTGTCGGTGACGAACCCCGGCTGCGTTCCGATCACCTGCGATAGCGGTTGCTGATCGCCGCCGGGCAGCGAATCGATCATCTCGCGAGTGACCACCGACTCGCTGGTCCCCGTATCCGCCGGCGCGGCCGACGGGCCCGGCGCTTCACCGCTGACCTCGATGGTTTCTTCACCGATCGATGGCGTCGAGCTCCCGTTTGCGGGCTGCCCGTGGGCGGTCGCCGCGACGAGCGAGCCAAGGACGATCCAGGTGACAACCGCGAGGCGGTACATCGAAGGAGGCAAGGCGCGCGTGACCACTCGTTTTGTACATCGAGTGTCGTCGTCGAGGTTACCGAGATCCAGCGGATGCGAATATTGCGTACAGGCGCGGGCGCGAGACGCGTGACCGCCTGCCCGCGTGCGATCCTGCGGGGAGCCTGGCGCCGTCGTTGCATCCCTGTCGCACCAACTCGAGATCGGGAGCATGACGTGCGCAATCGAGCCCATTTGATCGGCAGCGCGGCGTATCTCGCGGCGGTGATCGCGTGCGGCGGCTCCGATCCGGCCGTGCCCGCGGCGCGGTTCGCCAATCAGCCGATCGTGTGGAACGTCGACGACCACACCGACACGCGGGTGACGCCGCCGGCCGGTGCGGGCGCGGCGTTCATCAACCTCGATTTCTACTCGCGCTCGTTCCAGCGTCCGCTGATCGAGGGCCTCGCCTTGCGCCGCGCGCAGCGCGCCCGTGGGGCAAATGCGCTCGACGAGCTCCCCGACTCGACGTGGTTCACCAACCGCATCAGCCGCCAGACGCTGACGCCGGAGCGAGTCGGAACAGGTCCGCTCGAGCACGACAGTCCGGAGGCGTTCAAGCCGTGGACGGTCCGGAGCACGAAGTACGGGGGCGCTGCCTCCGGCCTGATCATCACCGATGTGCGCGGCGTGAAGTACATGCTCAAGTTCGACCCCGTCGGCCTGCCGGAGGTCGTGACCGGCGCGGACGTGGTCGCGAACCGACTGCTGTGGGCGTGCGGCTACCACGTCGCCGAGGATCGCGTCGTCTACTTCCAGCCTGAAGACCTGGTGCTCGCGCCGCACGCGATGATCAAGAACCAGCTCGGCGAGGACCGAAAGCCGTTCGGGACGGACGATCTCGCGCACCAGCTCGCCCAGCTC
>DATJAA010000203.1:0-10474 GCA_035516815.1 Acidimicrobiia bacterium
GGCCGGGAGGGGGTCGAACTGGATCCCGGCGTGCTCACCGAGCACTTCGTCCGTCCGCCATATCCGCACGATCCGGCCGCTCAGCGTGAGCTCGGTGCCGACGGCATCTAGCTCGATGGCGACAGCGTGGCCTACCGGGAGCTCGATGCCCGCGCGAACCGCGCAACCCGATGCAGACATGTCGGTGAGCAGCGCATCGCACGTGCGGGTTTCCCCGGCCTCGGACGCGGAGTACGCCACCCGCACGTCCTGCGCCACGGGGACCCGGAGGGCCCGGCGCCGTTCGAGACCTTCCGAGGACTCGCGCCGGGAGAGCCGCATGAAAGATCCCGACGCCGACAACACGCGGGCCTGGGCTGCCACCATCGACTCACCCTGACCGACGACCAGCGTGACCGTGTCGCCGGTCGCGACCCGGCCATCGACGATCGTCGCGGCTTTCAGCCCGACGAGCTCACCGCTGACGTAACTGACCCGCCCGGCCCACACGTCGCCGCCGGCGAGCTCGACGCGAGCCCACGCGCCCGCTCGGATCGGCCGCGATCCCGAGACGGAGAGAGCTCGTTCGATATGTGCCACGATCAGGTGATCGGCGCCGGGCGCAGCCGGCCGAAGCGCTCCGGAGCCCGCTGTGACCCATGTCGTCGTCGAATCGGACGACCGGTACGGGTCGCGCGGTTATCCGCCGGCCGACGGCCGCCCGAGCGTCGTGGTTGCCCACGAAGATCGGGGGAGTGCTGCAATGGCGCCCGATGCCGTGGTGCGTGAGCTGCAACAAGTTCTTGACCCCGTCGACGGTGCGTCCCGACGCGACCTGTCCGAAATGCGGCAACGTGGTCGAGCGCGGCCTGATCCCGGGAATGACGACCCGGCCGGCGAACGAGCCGCCCCCGGCCGTGCCGTGGCACCTGAAATTGTTGGGCTCGGCGCTGGCCGTCTATCTCGGGTACCGCTTCTTGCAACTCGTCGACTGGCTCATGCACCGCTGACCGTGCCCCCACGTGCCGATCGACGACCAGCGCGCCGTGCTACTTCGTGCAGGTTTTCGGCGCCTCGCCCAGGATGCCGGCGCGCACGAAGGCGGCATACGCGTGCTGCCCGGGTGTGCGTAGATGGAAGCCGTCCGAGACGAACCAATCGTCGTGACATCCCGCGAACGCACGCCATTCGAGGATGTGGGCGTTCGGCCAGCGCCTCGCACCTGCATGCAATGTCGCGTTGACCTCGGTCTCCCAGAGCCGGGGCACGCGCGCAGTGAGGAAGTAGACCTGATGGCCCGGTCCGATCGTTTGCATCATCTGGTCGAAGAGGTCGTTCGTGATTCGCCCGTTCGTTCCGAGGTGGATCACGATCGTCGCGGGCAGCGCGTGCAACGACTCGTACTGTCGGACGATGTCGATGGCCTGGTAGAACTGCCGGCTCTTGATCGCGTCGACGGCCATCCCCGGGATCGTCGACTCCAGGCTCGACTCGGCTCCTTCCATGACCGAGTCGCCGATGCCGAGAACGTGCGCGAGCGGCGATGAGTGCAGTGTGGTGGTCGTGGGCGCCGTCGAACGCGAGCCCGCTGGGCGGGCCGGCTGGGTAGTCGGCGGGTCCTGCAGGATTCTCAGCGCGTTGGGATCGAGCCTGGCGCCGTTGCTCGGACCGGAGGCGTTGATCCCCGGGACATTCGTGGACTGCGGTTGCGCGGTCGCGAGCCCCGTACCGAGGAGCAACGCGAGGGCGGTGAGAGATCCGCCGATGACCGCGCCGCGTCTTGCGAGCCGTTGCCGGTGCTCGCCGACAGCGGTCCGGACGACGGCGCGATAGCGACCGATCGCCCCCTTGCGAATCGGTGTCTCGACGTAGCGGAACGAGAGTTCGGCGGCCCCGAAAGAGAGCGCCATCCGGATCGCGAACACGGGCCAGCCCGCAAAGCGAAACGACAGGAACCAGATGCCGATGCGGTGGATGTCGAGGCCGGGACGTGTGATGCAGAAGATCGGGTAGTGCCACAGATAGAGGCTGTACGAGCGCACACCGATCCAGCGCAGAGGTTCCCAGCCGAGCGCGCGCCCGACATCGGAGCGCGGGTGAACGGCGGCCGCGATCACGAGCAGGGTTGCAAGATCAACGAGGAGGAACCCGCCGTGGAACACGGCGAGGTCGTCCTTGATGGAGGTCGGATACGTGTAACCGTGGATCCCGAAGTGGTGGAGCACCCCGAACGCGCTGAGGAGGAAGAAGAGCCCGAATGCCCCCGCGATGTCGAGCGCGATGCGCACACCGCGACCCGGCGCCCCCCGGATCCGGTAGGGAGCGAATGGGAACGCGAACGCGGAACCGAGCAGGAGTCCGGACAGCCGCGAGAACGTGTTGTAGTACGCGTCGTCGATGTTCCCGTGTGCGAGTACCGCGAGCAGCACTGTGGAGGCGAGCGCGGTCGTGAGGATCGCCACGAGCATTCGCTGCCGCCCGAGCTTGCGCAGACCCAGCATCAACAGGAAGGGCCACGCGAGGTAATACTGCTCCTCGATCGCGAGCGACCAGAGATGCTTGAGCAGCTCGGGGCGTCCGGCCTCCACGAAGTACGAGCGGCCCGCGATGATCTGCCACCAGTTGCTCGTCTACGTCAGCGCGGCCACGACGTCGGACTTGAGCGTTCCGATCGCGTCCGGGAGGAACAACAGCGAGTAGGCGACCACGAACGCGAGCAGCAGGTAGAGCGCGGGGAGGAGGCGGCGCGCGCGGCGCAGGTAGAACTGCCGGTAGGAGACCCGTCCGGTCTCGCGACGCTCACCCAGAAGGAGTGAGGTGATCAGGTACCCGCTGACGACGAAGAAAACCTCGACGCCGAGGAAGCCACCAGGTGCCCATCCGGCCTCGTGCCCGCCGACGAGGTAGTGGTGGAACACCATGACGGCAAGCACCGAGATCGCGCGGATGCCGTCGAGCCCCGGGAGGTATCTGAGCGTCGCGGGACGCGAGTCGGTGGCAGCTGTGTTCACGGGCCGTACGGTGTTCGGAGCGGCCGAGGCGTCAATTCGTGTTTCCCACGCAGCACTGCGCTTGAAGGCCCCAGGATCAGGCCAGATGTTAGCGGTGGGCCGGCGAGGAAACCGGCATTCCGGGCGGCGAGGCGCGCGAGACCGCGCCGGTCAATGTGTCGGTTTCGAGGCCGTCAGCGAAGGGTCCGCCCGGCGTGTGCGCCGGTCGGCACTCCGCGATCGACGAAGAGGGCTCCGTTGACAACGGTGGCGGTGTAGCCGTCGGCTCGCTGCACGTAGCGTCCGGCGCCGGCCGGGAAGTCGTGTACGAACTCCGGAACGTGCAGCGCGAGCGCGTCGAGGTCGAAGACGTTCAGGTCGGCCGACGCGCCCTCCTGGATCTCGCCGCGATCCGCGATGCCGAAGAGTTGCGCGGTGTCGCTCGTCATCCGCCGAACGGCGTCCTCGATCGCGTACTTGCGCCGATCGCGTACCCAGTGCAACAGGAACCACGTGGGGAGCGACGCGTCCATGATGAGGCCGACGTGCGCGCCCGAGTCACCGAGGCCGATCGCGATACGCGGGTGATCGAGCAGTTCCTCGACAGCATCCATCCGCTGATTCAGGAATGGGTAGTTGAACATCGCCCGACCCTCGGTCTCGAGTGAGATCCGAACGAATGCCTCCGGGATGGTCTCGCCGTTCCGCCGGGCGTGCTCGGCGAGCGAACGGGCCGGGTCGGCGGTGTAGTCGACGTCGTCGGGGGTCAGCACGTACACACCGCGCCAGTCGAGCGGGGGCGTGTACCCGTCGCTCGCGGCCGCCACGAGCTCCGCGCGGCGGGAGTTGTCGTGGAGCGCGGTAAGGCGTTCGGGCAACGGGAGAGACTGGAGCGCGTGCCAGGCCGGGGCGCGATCGAAGAACGTGCGATGCTGCAGCCCGAACAGGAGGCCGATCCCGCGCGCGGTCGTCTGCGGTCGCAACTCGCCGCCGACTGCAGCTTCCTCGTCGACGAGCTCGAGAATCCGGCGGAACAGCTCGGGGCCGGCGTTGCTCTGCGCGAGCCCGAACGTGACGGGTCGTCCGGTGCGGCGGTTGATCTCCGCCATCCAGTGCACCTCGGCGCGCGTACCTTCGTATTCGGGGCCGGGACGCTCGAAGCGCGGTGCAACCTCGAACACGCCCTTGCGCCGGCGTCCCAGGACGTCGGCGATCGCGAACAGCTCGCGCTCGTCGGCCCACGTTCCCGGAACGGGCCGGCCGTCGGGAACGCGGTGGAGCAGTGTGCGCGAGGTCGAGAAGCCGGCCGCGCCCGCATCCATCGCCTCGTCGACGAGATCGCACATCGCGGCGATGTCGTCGTCGGACGCGGGCGACTCGTCGAGACTGCGCTCGCCCATGACGTAGTGACGAACCGCGCAGTGGCCGATCATGCCGCCGACGTTGAGGCCCTTCGGTAGCCGGTCGATCGCCGAGAGATACTCGCCGTAGGTCTGCCAGTCCCAGCCGAGCCCGCTGAGGATGGAATCGGCAGGGATGTCCTCGACGGACTCCATCAGCTCGGCCAGCCAGCGCTCCTGGCCCGGCCGCACCGGCGCGAACGTCACCCCGCAGTTGCCGAGGACGACCGATGTGACTCCGTGCCAACACGACGACGTCGCATCCGGATCCCATGCGATCTGCGCATCAAGATGCGTGTGTACGTCGACGAAGCCGGGAGTGACGTACGCACCGCGCGCGTCGATTTCGGTACGGGCGCTCTCGGTGACCTCGCCGACCGCGACGATGCGGTCGTCCTGTACCGCGACGTCGGCCCGTCGCGGCGGCGCGCCCGTCCCGTCGACGACGGTTCCACCGCGGATCGCGAGGCTGTACATGCGACGAGGATAAGAGGGAAACGGCCGCGCCGGTAACCTTGCGGTGTGATACCGACGATTCCCGACACGGTCGAGGAGGTCTCGAAGGGCCTTTCCGATCACGAGTACCTCGCCGACGAGGGCCTGGCGACGTCGATCTTCCTCGCGCTCCGGCTGCAACGGCCCTTGCTCCTCGAAGGCGAAGCGGGCGTCGGCAAGACCGAGGTCGCCAAGGTGCTCGCGCGATGGACCGGTGGCGAGCTCGTCCGCCTGCAGTGTTACGAGGGCATCGACGCGTCGCAGGCGGTCTACGAATGGGACTACTCGCGCCAGCTGCTCCATCTCCGCGCGGTCGAGGCGAGTCACGAGCGCGTCGACGAGGACGAGCTCTATTCGGAGCGGTTCCTCGTCAAACGGCCGCTGCTGCGCGCGCTCGCACACGAGGGCCCGGTTCCGGCGGTGCTCCTGATCGACGAGATCGACCGCGCCGACGACGAGTTCGAGGCGTTCCTCCTCGAGATCCTCTCCGACTGGAGCATCTCGGTTCCCGAGCTCGGCGTGGTGCGTGCCGACACGCCGCCCGTCGTCGTCCTCACCTCGAACCGGACGCGCGACGTGCACGACGCGCTGAAGCGCCGCTGCCTGTACCACTGGATCGCGCACCCCGATTTCGAGCGCGAGCTGGCGATCCTCCGGCTGCGTGCTCCGCAGGTGCCGGAATTGCTCGCGCGCGACGTCGCGGCCGCCGCGGAGGCCTTGCGCGCGTTCGACCTCTACAAGCCGCCCGGCGTGGCGGAGACCATCGACTGGGCCGAGGCGCTGGCGACGTTGGGACGCGCCCGCCTCGACGAGTCCGCCGTGGACGCGTCGCTCGGCACGATCCTGAAGTATCGCGAGGACCAGGAACGGGCGCGGTCGCACGGTCTCGCCGAGCTGGTTCGTACCGCGATGGCGCACGGTGCCTGAGACCGCGCCGGATGCCGCACCGGAGCGGATGGCAGTGGCGTTCGCGCGTGTGCTCCGGCGCTGTGGCATCAACGTAGCGGTCGGCGCGACCTTGACATTCGCCGACGCGCTCGCGTGCGTCGGGCTCGCCGACCGCGACGGCGTGTACTGGGCCGGACGCGCCACACTGGTCAACCGGCCCGAGGACGTCGACGCCTTCGACCGCGCGTTCGCGGTGTTCTGGGAACGCTGTCGAGCCACCGGCGACTCCGTCGAGCTCCCGCCCGAAGAGGTCGTCATCGCGCTCGACGTGCCTGCCGCCGACGACGCGGGGGACGAGACCGACAGTGGTCCGGACTTACCGACGGTGACGGTGCGCTGGAGTGCGCGCGAGGTACTGCGCCACCGCGACTTCGCCCTGTACACGCCGGCGGAGTTCGCCGAGGCGCGGCGGCTCATGAACGATCTCCGGCTCGTGAGCGCCACGCGTCCGGCGCGCCGGCGGAAGCCCACGCGGACGCGGCGCGGCTCACCCGATCTACGCCGCACGGTACGCCGCACGCTTCGCGTCGGCGGCGAGCCGGTGGAGCGCGCGTTCGTCGCGCCCGCGGAGAGGACGCGCCGCCTCGTGCTGCTGCTCGACGTCAGCGGTTCGATGGAGCCGTACGCGCGGGCATTCGTCCGGTTCCTGCACGCCGCGGTCATCGGTCGCGGCCGTGTCGAGGCGTTCGCGCTGGGGACCCGGCTCACCCGCGTGACGCGGGAGCTGGCCTCGCACGATCCCGACGCCGCGGTCGGCGCGGCCGCCCGCCGTGTGACCGACTGGTCCGGCGGCACCCGGCTGGGTGAGGGTTTGCGGCGCTTCAACGACGAGTGGGGTGTCCGCGGGCTGGCGCGCGGCGCCGTCGTCGTCGTCTTCTCCGACGGCTGGGATCGCGGCGATCCGGCAGTTCTCGCCGAGCAGATGGGCCGGCTGCGGCGGGTCGCGCACCGCGTCGTGTGGGTGAACCCCCTGAAGGCGAGTCCCGGGTACGCGCCCCTCGCGCAGGGGATGGCCGCCGCGTTGCCGTACGTCGACGACTTCGTCGAGGGCCACTCTCTCGCGGCACTCGAAGAGCTCAGCAAGGTGATCGCACGATGAGCAGGCCGACATGAAGGAAGTGCTGGACGACATCGAGCGCTGGCGGTCCGCCGGCCACCGGGTCGCGATCGCGCGAGTCGTCGGGACCGTGGGCTCGAGCCCGCGCGATCCGGGCGCGACGATGGCCGTCAACGACGCTGGTGAGGTGGCCGGTTCGGTGTCGGGCGGCTGCGTCGAGGGCGCGGTGGTGCAGGAGGCACTGGCGATCCTTGCCGGGGAGAAACCGCGAGGCATCGTCACCTTCGGCTACTCCGATGACGAAGCGTTCGCGGTCGGGCTCACGTGCGGCGGCACGATCCACCTCTTCGTGGAACCACTCGACTGGTGAGCCTCTTCGACCAGCTGCGAGACGCGTTGCGCGCCGGAGAGCCCGTCGCGCTCGCGACGGTCGTCGAGGGTCCGAACGTCGGGGCGAAGCTCCTCGTTCGTCCCGACACGCATGTCTCGGGATCGCTCGGTGACGCCAACCTCGACCGGGTCGTCACACGCGACGCGCAGGGTGAGCTCGAGTCCGGGCTCACGTCGACGCGTCACTACGGTGTCCACGGCGAGGCCCGTGAGCGGGACGTGAGCGTATTCATCGAGTCGTTCGCGCCGCCCCCGCACATGATCATCTTCGGAGCGGTCGACTTCACGGCCGCGCTGGCGAAGGTCGCGAAGCTCCTCGGCTACCGGGTGACCGTCTGCGATGCACGAGCTGTCTTCGCGACGGTGCTGCGCTTCCCGATGGCGGATGAGATCGTCAACGACTGGCCGGATCGCTATCTCGCCAAGGTCGGCGACGAGCTGGGGCCGCGCGACGCCGTTTGCGTGCTGACCCACGATCACAAGTTCGACGTTCCGGCCATCGCGGGTGCGGTGCGGACGCGGGTCGGGTATCTCGGCGCGATGGGGTCGCGCCGCACGCACGAACAGCGCAACGAGCGGCTCCGGGAGGCGGGTCTCTCCGACGAGGAGATCACCCGGGTGATGTCGCCGATCGGGCTCGACATCGGCGCGCGCACCCCTGAGGAGACGGCGATCGCCATCTGCGCCGAGATGATCGCGCTGCGAACCGGGCGGTTGGCCCAGTCCTTGCGCGACACTTCTGGCCCCATCCACTGATCCGGTCGGACAACTGCGGGTTCCGGCGGAGGAGGTACACACGTGGACCTCGGTATCGCGGGCCGGCGGGCGGTGGTCGCCGCCGCGTCGAAGGGGCTCGGGCTCGGTGTGGCGCAGGCGCTCGCGGCCGAAGGAGCAACCGTCGCGATCTGCGGGCGCCATCGCGACTCGGTCGAGGCCGCCGCCGCGGGGATCGGCTCGGCCGCGTTCCCGATCGTCGCCGATGTGTCGCATGTCGACGGCGCGGCAGGCTTCGTGCGCGACGCGCGCGCCGCGCTCGGCGGTGTCGACATCCTCGTCCTCAACGCCGGCGGACCGCCGCCGGGAAATTTCGAGCAGACCACCGTAGAGCAGTACCTCGAAGCGTTCGAGCTCAACTGCCGGGGCGCGATTGCAATGTGTTACGAGGCGGTCCCCGAGATGCGCGAGCGCGGGTGGGGCCGGATCGTTGCGATCACCTCGATCGCCGTCCGCCAGCCGATCCCGAACCTCATCCTGTCGAACACGGCGCGGGCCGGGTTGACCGGCTTCCTGCGCACGCTCGCGCGCGAGATCGCCGGCGACGGAGTGACCGTGAACTCGTTGCTCCCCGGGTTGCACGCGACGGAGCGGGTTGCCGCGTTGCAGGGCGGCGCCGGGAACCCGGCGGCGGGGATACCCGCCGGCACGATCGGCGACCCTGCCGACTTCGGCCGGATCGGCGCGTTCTTGTGCTCCGAGCACGCGCGCTACCTAACCGGAACCGCGATCCAGGTGGACGGCGGCGCGTACGGGGCGTTGCTGTGATCCGGCACATCGCCCTGCTGACCTTCGCCGATGCGGCAACCGACGCGCAGGTGCAGGCGATCGAGGACGCGCTCTCGGCGCTACCGGCTCGTCTCCCGCAGCTCCGCTCGTACCGGATCGGCCGCGACCTCGCGATCAACCCGGGAAATGCCGGCTTTGCCGTCGTGGCCGACTTCGACACCGTTGACGACTATCTCGCGTACCGCGACGATCCCGAGCATCGACGGATCATCTCCGAGCTGATCGCGCCGATCCTCGCGGCGCGGACGGGTGCCCAGTACGAAATCACGTGACCGCGGTTCGGTGCCTGTCCGACGGCAGTGGGAAGGGCGTAGCGTTCGGTGGCATGGAGCTCAGCAACGCCGTCGAATTCGCCCGCACCAACAATCATTCGGTCCTCGTCACCATCCGGTCGAACGGTCGGCCCCAACTCTCGAACGTCCTGCACCACGTGTACGACGACGGCCTCGTCCGGATCTCCATCACCGCCGACCGCGCCAAGTACAAGAATCTCGCCCGCGAGCCGTGGGCGGCGCTGCACGTCACCCGGTCCGATTTCTACGCGTACGCCGTGCTCGAAGGTGAGGTCGAGCTGACACCGGTCGCCGCACGAACCGATGACGCGACGGTGGACGAGCTCGTTGCCTACTACCGCGACGCGGTGGGCGAGCACGAGAACTGGGATGACTACCGGCGTTCGATGGTGGCCGACCGGCGCGTCATCGTGCGGTTCCGGCCGATGCGCGCCTACGGCATGGTGTAGCCCGTCGCACCGCCGCAAGAATCGTTCCCTACGGCGCGTCCAGCGCGGTCTTCTTGGCCCAGCGATAGTTCGGCTTGCCCGCGGGCGTGCGCTCGACGACGTCCACCACGATCACGCGCCGCGGCACCTTGTAACCGGCCAAGGCGGTACGGCAGTGTTCGCTCAGCTGCTCGAGGGTGACTGTGTGACCATCGCGCGGCGCGACCACGGCGGCGACCGTTTCTCCCCACCGGTCGTCGGGAATGCCGACCACGATCGCGTCGAACACGTCCGGATGACTTTTCAGAACCGCTTCGACTTCCTCGGGGAAGACCTTCTCCCCACCGGTGTTGATGCACTGCGAGCCCCGGCCCAGGACATTGATCTTGCCGTCCTCCTCGATGACCGCGCGATCACCGGGAATCGCCCAGCGCACGCCGTTGAGCACCGTGAAGGTGGCCGCAGTCTTCTCGGCATCCTTGTAGTAGCCGACCGGTACGTGACCGCGACGCGCGAGGAGACCGATCTCGCCGACCGGTGCGACCTCGCCGTCTTCGGTGATGACCGTGGTCCATTCGTTCATCTGGAAGCGCGGCCCCTTGTCGGTGACGTCGACCGCGCCGTTCGCGCCGGTCTCCGACGCGCCGAACGCGTCGATCACCGCGACGTTCGGCGCGCGCTCGTTGAGCTCCTGCTTGATCGCGGGCGACAGGATCGCGCCGCCCGACACGAGCGCGAACAGCGACGCGGGCGCGGGCCGGTGCGCGAGCTCGTCGACGAGCGGACGCGCCATCGCGTCGCCCACGAGCGAGATGACGTTCACGCCTTCGCGCTCGACGAGGTCCCAGACCTCGCCGGCGTGGAACCGGCGGCTCGCGTTGAGCACGACGGTGTTGCCGCCGAACAGCGAGACGAACGCCGACCACTGCGC
>DATJAA010000204.1:0-7332 GCA_035516815.1 Acidimicrobiia bacterium
CGTCGGAACCACACGGCTACGCACGTCTTGCACTGGGCCCTGCGTGAGGTCCTCGGGACGCACGTTCAGCAGGCGGGATCGTTCGTCGGTCCCGATCGTCTCCGCTTCGACTTCTCGCATCACGAGCCCGTCACCTCGGAACAGCTCGCGCAGGTGGAGCGGCTGGCGAACGCGCAGGTCATCTCCGACGCACCCGTCCGGCACTACGAGACGACCAAGGCCGAAGCAGAACGCATCGGCGCGATCGCGTTCTTCGGCGAGAAGTACGGCGAGATCGTGCGCGTTCTGGAAGCCGGGCCGTCGACGGAGCTCTGCGGCGGAACCCACGTGCACGCGCTCGGATTCATCGGGCCGATCAAGATCGTCAGCGAGAGCTCGATCGGATCGAACCTCCGGCGCATCGAGGCGATGACCGGCGACGGCGCGTTCGAGTTCATCGAGTTCGAGGAACAGCTCCTGCGGCGCGCGGGCGACATGCTCCGCGCCTCGCCGCGAGAAGTTCCCGACCGCATCGAACGGCTCTCGGAGCAGGTCCGCGAGCTCCAAGAGGAGCTCCGCGGGCTGAAGGCGAAACAGGCCGCGTCCGCCGCGGCCGACCTCGCGGGCCGCGCGGCCGGCGGCGTGCTCGTCGCCCGGGTCGACGACCTCGCCACGGCCGCGCTGAAGCTGCTCGCGCAGGAGACGCTGCGCAAGCTCGGCAGTGGCGTGGTCGCGCTCGTCGGAGCCGCCGACGGCAAGGCCGCGATCGCGGTCGCAGTCAGCAAGGACCTCGTAGCTCGTGGCGCGTCGGCCGACGCGATCGCGCGGCCCGCGGTCGACAAGCTCGGCGGCGGTGTCGGGCGCGGCGCGGAGGCGGTCGTCGGCGGTGGCCAGAACGTCGCCGGTGTCGAGGAAGCGCTCGCGGTCGCCCGTGAGCTGGCGGCGCCGTGGGGTTCGTGACCGCGACGGCCGGCACCCGCGTGCTGGGTGTCGATCTCGGCGAACGGCGCATCGGGCTGGCGTTGTCGGATCCGTCGCGGAGCATCGCGTCGCCGCACGCGGTGATCCGGCGCGGGCCCGACCGCGACGCCGACCGCCGTGAGATCGTCGAAGCCGCGCGCGCGGCAGGCGCGGACGTGATCGTCGTCGGGTTGCCGCTGTCGCTGTCGGGCCGGGAGGGCCCGGCGGCTCGGGCGGCGATCGCGGAGGTCGACGAATTGCGCGCGCTCGCGGTAGGGATCGAGGTCACGGTGTACGACGAGCGTCTCACCACCGTGACAGCCGAGCGGGTGCTCGACGAGGCGGGTGTCCGGCGCGACGCTCGACGAGCGGTCGTCGACAAGATCGCGGCAGCGGTGATGCTCCAAGCGTGGCTCGATCGGACGCGGTCGTGAGCCGGAAGCATCGAACGTGGGCGGTGCTCATTGCCCTCGTCGTCGTACCACTCGTGCTACTCGCGATCGGTGCGTCGTGGTTCTGGTGGCAGCTGAACCCGCCCGGAGGCGCGGGCGCGACGGTGCAGGTTCAGATCGCGCGCGGCTGCAGTGTCCCGTGCATCGGCGACGAGCTCTCGCACCGGGGAGTCATCGGACCCTCGTGGGTGTTCAGTGTCTACGCGCGTTTGCACGGCGACTCGAACTTCAGGGCCGGTACCTACGAGCTCCGCAAGAACATGGGCATCGACCCCGCGGTCACGGCCTTGAAGAAGGGGCCGCGCATTGCCTACGTCAAGCTCACCATCCCGCCCGGATTCTGGTTGCAGCAGATCGCGGCGCGCGTGGGCAGACTGCCCGGACTCCACGCGGATGCGTTCCTGCAGGCGACCCGCAACAACGCGGTGCGGTCCGCCTTCGAGCCCGACGGCACCAACAACCTCGAGGGACTGTTGTGGCCGGACACCTACGACATCTCGGCGGAAGAGGACGAGATCCTGGTGCTCTCGACCGTCGTTCAGGAATTCGACAAGCGCGCGGTACAGCTCGGCCTGGGCAGCGCGAACGTGCAGGGACACACGGCGTACGACATCATCAAGATCGCGTCGCTCGTCGAGGCCGAGGCGAAGTTCGACTCCGACCGACCGCTCATCGCTTCGGTCATCTACAACCGGCTCGCCCGCGGGATGCCCCTCGACGTCGACGCAACGTTGATCTACGCGCGCGGCAATCCCCGCGATCGCTCGATCTCCGAAAAGGACAAGCTCATCGATTCGCCGTACAACACCTACACGCACACGGGTTTGCCGCCAACGCCGATCGCCGCGGTGGGCGCCGCGTCCCTTCGTGCCGCGCTCGCGCCGGCCACGACGTCGTACCTGTATTACGTGGTGATCGACAAGCAGGGTCACACGGCGTTTGCGAGCACTCTGGAGCAGCAGAACGCGAACATCGCGATCGCGCGGCAGAACGGCGTGTTTTGACGGTCACCGCGGCGACCCGGGTGGCCGGAATCATCGGCGACCCGGTCCGGCACTCGCTGTCGCCGGTATTGCACAACTCCGCGTACCAAGAGCTCGGGCTCGATTGGATCTACGTCGCGTTCGAGGTGCCCGCCGGCCGCACCCGAGCGGCGTTGGAGTCGATGGGTGCCCTCGGGCTGGTCGGGCTCTCGATCACGATGCCGCACAAGACGGCAGCATCCGAGTCGTGCGACGATCTCTCGCCGGACGCGGTTGCGTTGCACAGCGTGAACACCGTTTCCTACGCCGCTGGCCGGCTCGTAGGAGACTCCACCGACGGCGAGGGTTTCCTGCGGTCACTCCGGGATGCGGGTCAGGATCCGCGCGGCGCGGCCGCGGTCGTGCTCGGCGCGGGCGGAGCCGCCCGCGCGGTGGCGCGGTCGCTCGGGCGGGCGGGAGCACGGGTCGTGGTATGCGCGCGAAAGCCGGATGCGAGGGCACTCGCGGCCGAGCTCGCCGGCGGGACGGCGGCACCCTGGTCGGAGCGGGCCGAGGTGTGCTCGGCGGCGACGCTCGTCGTCAACGCGACTCCCATCGGGATGGCCGGCTCGCCCGACGACACGCCCGTTCCGGCGACGGCCTTCCACGCGGGGCAGGTTTTCGCCGAGCTCGTGTACTACCCACGCGAAACGCCGATGCTCCGGGCCGCACGAGCGCGCGGAGCCGATGGCGTCGACGGCCTCGGGATGCTGGTGCACCAGGCGGCACTCCAGGTCGAGCGCTGGACCGGGCAAACTGCGCCGATCGCGACAATGCGGGCAGCCGCCGAACGGGCGCTCGCTCCGGCCGCCCGCGGCTGAACGCCGCTGAACGCCGCCGAGCGCGGGCGAAAGCGGTCGCGAGCGCCGTGGAGACCGCCGCCGGGGCCGACTCCCTCGCAATCTGTGACGTTCGCGCTCAAGGCGAAACCCACTCGGGGTCGATGGACGGAAAGGATCCGTGTACAGACCGGGGGGACCTCGTGCTGCAAGGAACACTCGAAACGCTGTCACTGCCGGAGCTGCTCGGTCTGCTCGCGCAGTCGCGCAAGACCGGTGCGCTGTGGCTCGACGCGGCCAACTCGTCGGCGGTGGTGTACATCGTCGACGGGCGTTGCTGCGCGGCGGAGTCGAGCGAGGCGGGCGACCGGCTGTCCAGCGGCCCCGCGCTCCTCGCGCGGGTGATCGACATCTGCTTCGCGGTCGAGCGCGCCGAGGACGGAAAGTTCCGGTTTGGGCCCGAAGAGCCGTCGTGGTCGTGTGACGACACGGTCGATCTCGAGGTCGCGATCGACGAGCTCGCTCGCCTGGTCGAGGAGTGGCGCGAGATCCAGGCCGTGATCCCGTCGCTCGACTGCCGCATCAAGCTCGCCGACGAGCTCGGCGTCGAGGAGCTCACCGTCGACCGTGAGCGCTGGCTGCTCGTCGTATCGATCGACGGCCGCCGCAGCGTGCGCGATCTGGTGCGCAAGACGAACCGGCCGGTGCTCGACGTGTGCCACGCCCTGTTGACGCTCGTCGACGCGGGTGCGGTCAACGTCGGCGCGCCGCCGGCCGCGCCGGTCGCGGCCCGTTCGAACGGTGCCAACAGGCGTCCGGTCGAGCCGGCAGTGGAGCCCGAAGCTCCCTACGGGCCCGGCGTCGAGTCGCCGCACCCGGGTCCGCACGCGTACGCGGCCGAAGAGGCCGAACGCGAGGTCGACCCGGCCGAGAAGGGTCGCTACCTCAACGCCTTTTCGGGCCTGCGCGAAAACTGATCAGCCGCCGCGCCCTGGTGTTCGGCACGCCCGTGCTGCTGCGCGCGGGCCGCGACTGCGCGTGACTGGTGGCTCGGTGGTGTGCGCCGAACCACGCTCACGATTTTGACAGCGGAGCGTGAGATCCTGATACAGACGACCACAGAGAGTGCCGATATCTCCAGCGTTCGCGTGGAGGGGAGGCGGTGCAAGTGTCGTCGGACGGAACGCCGCTCGGTTCGCTGCTGATCGACGAGGGGCTGCTGACGGAAGCGCAGCTGGACGCGGCCGTCGCCGAGCAGGCCCGCACGGGCAAGCCCCTCGGCCGGCTGCTCATCGAGCAGGGGACCATCTCGGAGGCCGAGCTCGTCCGCACCCTGGCCAGCCAGGTCGGTCTCGAGTTCGTCGATCTCAACGAGGTGACCATCGACGGCTCGGTCGCCGCCCTCGTGACCGAGTCGCTCGCGCGCCGGTACCAGGCGATCCCGGTGGCATGGGAGGACGGGAAGCTCATCGTCGCGATGGCGGACCCGTCGAACGTGTTCGCGGTCGACGACATCCGCGCGCTCGCGGGTGCCGAGGTGCGCACCGTCGTCGCCACCGCGAGCCAGATCATCGAGACGATCGAGCGCTTCTTCCGCGTCGACGGCGAAGTCGACGAGGTCATGCAGGCCGCGACGGACGAGGCCGACGAGGACACCGACCTCGCGAGCCTCTCCGAGGTCGTCGAGGACGCCCCGATCGTCAAGTTCGTGAACTTGCTCGTCAACCAGGCCGTCGGTGACCGGGCGTCGGACATCCACGTCGAACCGAACGAGAGCGACCTTCGCATCCGCTTCCGCATCGACGGCGTGCTGCACGAGGTGATGCGCTCGCCGCGCAGCATCCAGGCGGGTGTGATCTCCCGCCTCAAGGTCATGGCCGATATCAACATCGCCGAGCGGCGCGTCCCCCAGGACGGCCGCATCACGATGAAGGTGAGTGGACGCAGCATCGACCTGCGCGTCGCGACGCTGCCGACGGTGTACGGCGAAAAGGTCGTGATGCGCATCCTCGACAAGACCCAGGCCGTCCTCAAGCTGGAGGACCTCGGCTTTCTCGACGAGTCGCACGCTCGTTTCGCGACGTCGTATTCGAAGCCCTACGGCACGATTCTCGTGACCGGCCCGACCGGCTCCGGCAAGTCGACGACGCTGTACGCGACGCTCAATCAGTTGAACACGCCCGACCGCAACATCATCACGGTCGAGGATCCCGTCGAGTACCGGCTGCCCGGCATCAACCAGGTGCAGATCCATCCCAAGGCCGGGCTCACGTTCGCGGGCGCGCTGCGTTCGATCCTGCGCGCCGACCCCGACATCGTCCTCGTCGGCGAAATCCGTGACAAGGAGACCGCCGTCATCGGTATCGAGGCGGCCCTGACCGGACACCTCGTCCTGTCGACCCTGCACACGAACGATGCCTCCTCGACGCCGATGCGGCTCGTCGAGATGGGCGTCGAGCCGTTCCTCGTCACGAGCGCGCTCGATTGCGTCGTCGCGCAACGCCTCGCGCGCCGGCTCTGCGAAAAGTGCAAGGAGCCGTACCAACCGACCGAGGCGGAGCTGGTCGAGGCGGGATGGCCGTCCGAGGAGCTGGAGACGGGGGAGTGGCCGACGCTGCACCGCGCCATCGGATGCGGATCGTGTGGGCGCACCGGCTATCGCGGCCGGTTCGGCATTCACGAGGTGATGCTGATGTCCGAGGAGATCGAGCGGCTCGTCATCGAGCGCCGTTCGTCCGAAGACATCCAAAAGGTCGCATTGATGCAGGGAATGCTGCCGCTGCGGGACGACGGCTTCCGCAAGGCCGCCCGGGGCTTGACCTCCCTCGAGGAGATCTTCCGCGTCGTCGCGTGACGCCGGCGCGCGGGTGCCGCCGTGCCGTTCGTCACACGCTGATCTACAGCGGGGCCCGTGTGACGCCGATACCACGTCAGTCCGAGAGCCTCTGAGGGGGGACTGCACCCATGCTGGCCAATCAGGCGCGACGTTTCGGCGAGACCCTCGTCGACCGACATGTGTTGTCCCGGGACGACCTCGAGCAGGCGATCGACGAGTCGGACCGCACCAAGCAGCCGTTGCCGTCGGTGCTGCTGCGGTTGGGTCTCGTGGGAAGCAAGGACCTCACTGCGGCGCTCGCCGAGCAGATGGGGGTTCGCTTCATCGACTTCCTCGAGACCCCGATCCACCAGGACGCACCGGAGACGCTGTCGGCCGAGCTGGCCCGCCAGTACGTCGCGGTGCCGGTCGACTTCGAAGGCCAGAAGCTCGTGGTCGCGTTCGCGGAGCCGCCGAACGACGCCGCACTCACAGCCGTGGGCCACGCGACGAGCTTCGAGGTCATTCCCGCCGTCGCCGATCGCAGTGAGCTCATGCGCGCGATCGCGATGATCTACGGCGCGACCGACGGCGACTCGAGCGAGTACAACGCCAACGTCGTGGTCGGTGACGACCTCGAGGACGAGCTGCACATCAACGACCTGCTCGACCTGGTCATCCAGTGGGGCGGATCCGACCTCCACCTCACCTCGGGTTCGCCGCCCGTCATCCGTGTGCACGGCGATCTGCGGCCCGTCACCGAGTTGCCCATGTTCAACGGGTCGCAGATCCGCCAGATGGTGTTCTCGATCCTGACGCAGAAGCAGCGGGAGAAGTTCGAGAACGAGCTCGAGCTCGACACCTCGTACGCCCTCCCCGGCCGCGGCCGCTTCCGCGTGAACGTCTTCCTGCAGCGCGACTCGGTCGGCTGCGTCATGCGTGCGATCCCGTACGAGATCGTCGATTTCGAGCGGCTCGGCATCGCACCGGCCGTGCAGAGCTGGGCGCACCTTCCCCGCGGGCTCGTGCTGGTGACCGGCCCGACCGGCTCGGGAAAGTCGACGACGCTCGCCTCGCTGATCGACATCGTCAACCGCGAGCGGTCGGTGCACATCATGACAGTCGAGGACCCGATCGAGTTCCTGCACTCGCACAAGCGCTCCTTGATCAACCAGCGTGAGGTCGGCGAGGACACGCACTCGTTCGCCAACGCCTTGAAGCACGTGCTGCGCCAGGACCCCGACGTCATCCTCGTCGGTGAAATGCGTGACCTCGAGACGATCTCGACCGCACTGACCGCGGCCGAGACCGGCCACCTCGTGTTC
>DATJAA010000205.1:0-3436 GCA_035516815.1 Acidimicrobiia bacterium
GACCCGAGCGACAGCCTGGACGTGGACGAGTACACGATGCGCGGCGACGTCGCGGTGGGGAGGCGAAACCTGCTGTCGGAGCGCGAGCCGTACCCGAACCACAACGGCGGCGGCCTCACCTTTGGTCCCGACGGGATGCTCTACATCGGCCTCGGCGACGGAGGCGGCAGCGGTGACCCGCTCGGCAACGCCCAGGAGCTCAGCTCACTGAAGGGAAAGATCCTCCGGATCGACCCGGCACCGGTGGGCGGCTCGCCCTACGGGATCCCGGCCGACAACCCGTTCGTCGAGCGCGCCGGGGCACGGCGCGAAGTCTGGATGTACGGGCTGCGGAACCCGTGGCGGTTTTCGTTCGACCGCGACGGGACGATCTGGATCGGAGAGGTCGGTCAAGACAAGTACGACGAAGTCGACGTTGCGAGTCCCGGAGACGCCGCCGGGGCGAACTGGGGTTGGAACCTGCGCGAAGGGTTCCACGAGTTCAAGGGAAAGGCGCCCAAGGGAGCGCGGGATCCGCTGATCGAGTTGCCCCACACGGACGGCGGCTGTTCGGTGATCGGCGGGTACGTGTACCGGGGTCGCGCCATCCCGGCTCTGCAGGGCGCGTACATCCGCGGCGACGCTTGCAAGCCGGGAATTGTCGCGACGGCCGTCGCAGACGGCAAGGTGCAGAACGAGCGCACGATCGGACAGGTGCGCCACACGTCATCCTTCGGCCAAGATCCCAACGGCGAGCTGTACGTCGTGTCGTACGCGGGAACGGTGGTGAGGCTCGACCGCGCGGCCCCCTGAGTCTGCACTGGAGTCGAACAGAACTCGGCGCTAACGTGCGGTTGTTTGCGTAGGTCCGCACGGAGGAATGCGTGGATTCCGCCGAGTCTCCAGAGGGCCGGAATACGCCCGTCCCCGACCCGTCGCTTGCCGCGAAGGCGTTGGGGTCCGGATTCGCGTGGGTGATCGTCGACCTCGCCCCCGACGGCATCCTCGTCAGCGACGACCGCGGTCGAATACTCATGGTCAATCGCCAAGTCGAGGAGCTGTTCGGGTTCCGCCGCGAGACGCTCATCGACGCGCCGGTAGAAACCCTGCTCCCGGTCCGCCTCCGAAGCACGCACGAACTACATCGGGTGCACTACTCGACCGCACCGATCTTGCGGCCGATGGGCACCGGCCGGGAGCTCTTCGGGCGTCACGCCGATGGGTCCGAATTTCCGGTTGAGGTCAGCCTCAGTCCGGCCGAGACCGACCGCGGCCTCGTGACGGTCGTCGTGATCCGCGATGTGAGTGAGCGCCGGATGATGGCGGGGGAGCAGGCCGCGCTGCGCCGCGTAGCCACGCTCGTCGCGCGCGGTGCGCCGCCCGAGGCGGTGTTCGCGTCGGTGACCGAGGAGGTTGGGCGGGTCCTGGACGCGGACTATACGCTGATGGGTCGCTATGACACCGCGGGTGTGATGACGGTGATGGGCGCATGGAACAGCGCGGCCACGACCGTCGCACCGCCATTGGGCGCGCAGGTCGAGCTCGGCGGTCGCAACGCAACGACCGCGGTGTTCGACACGGGCGCGCCGGCGCGTATCGATCACACCGGCGACGCGTCAGGAGCGCCCGCCGACCTGGCGCGTTCATTCGGAAGCCGCGAGACGGTCGGGGTCCCGATCAGCGTCGAGGGGCGGCTCTGGGGCGTCATGAGCGTTTTCTCCACCCACGACCAGCAGTTGCCGGAGAACACCGAGGCGCGGTTGACCCGCTTCACCGAACTGGTCGCCAGCGCGATTGCCAACGCCGAGGCGCACGCGGAGCTCACCGCCTCGCGTGCGCGGATCGTGGCCGCGGCCGACTCTGCTCGCCGTCGCATAGAGCACGACCTCCACGACGGTGCCCAGCAACGGCTCGTCTCTCTCGCACTGCAGCTGCAAACCGCCCAGACATTGGTGCCCGAGGGCGCCGAGGAACTCGGCAAGCAGCTGACCCGCGCCGCCTTGGCAGTTGACGGCGTGCTCGATGAGATCCGCGAGATCGCCCACGGCATACATTCGGCGGCCCTGACCCGCGGCGGTCTGCGCCCGGCTCTGGTCGAACTGGCGCGTCGTTCCGCCATTCCGGTTGATCTCGACGTCCGCGTCGACGGTCGTCTGCCTGATCAGGTCGAACTCGCCGCGTACTACGCGGTCTGCGAGGCAATGGCCAACGCGGCCAAGCACGCGTCCGCTTCCGAAATCCATGTCGACGCAGCGGTCGACGAAGGCATGCTCCTCGTGGAGGTTCGCGACGACGGGAGGGGAGGAGCCTCGTTTTCGCGCGGCACCGGCCTCGTCGGGCTGAAGGACCGGATCGAGACGGTCGGGGGCAAGCTCTCCGTCCGTAGCGCGCACGGCGCGGGCACAACCCTGACCATCACACTGCCCCTCGGTGACCTCGACATGGTGACCTCGACATAACGACGGGCGGTTGAGCTCGAACCGCACCGCTGCGTTCGCACACTGGTCCGCCGCGGTCAATTGCGCCGGTCGAAGATGTTCAAGAAGAACAGGAAGACGTTCAGGCCGTCGAGGAAGATCGATGCCGCGAGCGTCGGTGCCGAGTCCGCGTCGCTCGACATCCGCAACCGTTGGAAGTCGACCACCGTGAGGCCCGCGAAGACCACGAGCCCAACGATCGAGTAGATCAGGGCGCCGTTCGGGATCTGCACGAAGATCATGACGACGCCGAACCCGATGAGCGCGACGAGCGCCCAGAACGACAGCCGAGAGAGCTGTGACAGATCCCGGCGGCTGCCGTATCCGGCGGCGCCCAGACCGGCCATGAAGAGGGCTGTCGCCGCGCCCGCCTGCCAAACCGCCTGCGGATCCGTGCTTGCGTAGTAAGCGATGGTCGGCGCAGTGCCCAAACCGATCAAGAGTCCGAAGATGAGCAGCAGGACGCCCGCCGCCGAACCCGATTGCCGGGCCGCGAATCGCATCGCGATCAACACCGCGAACGCGACGATGAACCACACCCATCCCCAACCTTCGGAGAGATTGCGGCCCAAGTAGGCGCCGAGCGCGAAGAGGCCTGCGGTCAACGCCACGTATCCCATCGTCTGCCCGAACAGGCTTTGGGTGTCGTCGGCACGACCGATACCGGTCGTCGTCGGTTCGTAGGTCATCGAATCCGTCATGAGCTGCTCCTGTCTCCTGGTCGCAACTGATCGTCCGCGAATTCCGCCGCACACGCCTCACGCGTTCGCGGGGTGTTCCGGCCCGCCTGTTGTCGCATGCTGGCCACGGGGTCACCTCCATGAAAGGACCCGAGATGCACAAGCCCAACAACATCCTCGAGAACGACGTCAAGGACGAGCTCGGCTGGGATCTCCGGATCGACGACAGTCGGATCATCGTGAAGGCGGAAGATGGACGCGTCACATTGAGCGGCGCGGTGCCGACCTACGACGACTTGA
>DATJAA010000206.1:0-3060 GCA_035516815.1 Acidimicrobiia bacterium
CAGCGTGCGGTGGCGCGTGTCGGGCTCGTCGAGTCGCGTCCGCAGCTCACGGGCGTAGGTCTGGGCACCGCGGAACAGATCCACGGGGAGCACGTGCAGAACGAGCGCGGACACGGACGGATTCTGACATGCCGGTCAGCGCCCCCTTCGCGCCACGCGCAGCCGGGCGCGGAGCTCGCGCGCCATCCGGTGGCGGCTGCGGCCGAAGCGTCTCCCGTCGACGACACAGAGGCCACCCCCGAACGCCAGCGTGTGAACGCCCTCGCCGTACGCGCTCTTTCCGACGGTCACGCGCCCGGCCGGCTCCTCGACGAGACCGCGAGCGTCGAGCGCGATCACGCGATTGATCACGATGCCGGAACCGTATGACGTCGAGCAATCCTGTGCCGGCCGGTACAGCACACCGTCCACGACGAAGGGGGTTCCTGCCGGCCGGCTCGAGGTCACGTCGATCTTGAGCGGGTTGAGCGGGTGCGGAGCCCAGGGTCCGAACAGCGCCTCCGCCGACCACGCCGAGAGCTTCGCGTCGGGCTCGTCGTCCCCGATCGTGCCGAACATCCACCACACACCTTCGTGGCGAACGAGGGTCGGGTCGACCACCGCCGCGTCCGCGACCAGGACTCCGGCGCGCTGCCAGCGCAGGGGGAAGTCGACGCATCGCCATATCTCGACGCGCTTGGCCTGCGCGGTCTCGGGGACGCAGTAGAGATCGCCGTCGTGCTCGAGGAGGAACGGATACGACGCGTGCACGCCGGGGTCGATCACGTGTGAGTGGAGTGTCCAATCGCCGTCGACGCGCTCGAGCGCGCTGATCACGCCGCGGCCCGACGGCTCGTCGAATTCCTCGACGAGGATCGCGGTACGCGCGTCGCGAGTCGCGGGGAATGGATCGGCGAGATATCCCGACCGCTTCAACTCCGGAACCCATTCGATCCCCGTCAGCGGAATGTCGCCGGCTCCGAGCGGTTCGGTGGGAGCGATGCCGACGGCCCACACGTCGGCGTCGATCACGCGACGCGTACGCGTACCGATCGCGCGGCGCGTCTGCTGCGCCAGGAATCGCAACATTTGCGGATTCGTCGGGTTGCGGCGAACGGGCGCGTCACTCGCGGTCGGCACGAGCGTGTTCGGATCGAGCAAACCGAGACGCGCGGCGCGCGCCACCCGAGCCGGGAGTTCCGCCGCGCCCAGTGCCGTGCGATCGCGGTTACGCGGGTACGAGTGCAACACCGACCGGAACGTCGCCCGTGCGAGCGGAATCCCGCCGTCGAGCCGATCGGTCAGTCGCTGGAGGAGCACACCCGACGTCGGGAGGCCGTCGTACAGCTCCCAGAACGACGGCGGCCCGCCCCTGATCACGCGCTCGTCGTCGTGGTGGAACGACCAGATGCCGAATCGTGCGGCATCGAGGACATTGCCCCGGACGATCCCGAGGCCGAACCGGAGGATGAAATCGAGGTCGGCGGCCCTGACCTCCGCGACACTCGATTCGGTCACGTAGTCCGACCAGCGGCCGCGCCGTTCGACGTCGAGATCCAGCACCCGTGCGCCGGGCACATGTTCGGCCCACGTGCCGGCGCGGCGGACGCACCGGGCGCGACGTGCAACAACACCGTTGTTGTACAAACGCCACAAGGACCTGCGGTTCGCGGTCGCAGGCGCGCCCGCGCCCGCCGCGGACGTGCCCACTGACCTCGCCCGCAACAGCACCGCGAGGTCGGCATCGGCGCCCGCGTCGAGCGCTCCGATGACCGCGAGCTGCCACTGGGGCATCCAGTCGCGGTCGATGATGACACCGAATCGAAGCCGCGGCGGCGACGGTTGCAACGCTGGTCTCCTCTCCGGCCGCGGGTTCCGCAACGCCCGCGACACGCGCCGAAACGCCGGGACGCCGTCGACCCGCGTCGTAGCAGCACAGGCCGAATCCTGCCTAGACTGCCCCACGGGGGGAGTTCGCCGATGGACGGGCCTGAACAAGTCGGAAACGAGGACGCGGTCGAGCGGATCCTCGAGTCCGTACCCAGTGTGGGCCTGAGTCGCCGGGAGTTCAGTCGTCGTATAGGGACCGGGTCCGCGGCCGCCGCGGTCGGTCTGGTGTGGGCCGCCCCCAAGATCTCGACGATCCGCTACGCGACGAAGGTCGTGGCCGGCAGCCCGCCGCCGGCGACCTCGACCACCACGTCGACGACGCCGACCTCGGTTCCCGTCGGACGTCAGGGTGGCATCTCGGTCTCCACCGGCTCGCCGTGCGCAGGCGACAACCTCGGAGTCAGCGCGAGCGGATTCGTCCCCCATACGGCCGTCCGGCTCGAGCTCGACTCGGCCGAGAACTCGCTCGGGGTCACGACCGCCGACCGTACGGGCAGCATCGACGTCTCGGTACACCTCTCGTCCCACACACCGGCCGGTACCCACACGATCCGGGTCGTGGGCGTGCAGTCCGGCGGGCGCACGCTCACGCTGCGCGCCACCATCACGATCAGGAGCGAAGAAGAGTGCCGGGTCGGCACCAAGGGGTCGACCACCACGACGCCGAGCACGACCCACGTCGGGCCTCGCAGCACTACCCCGGGCACGACGGCCACGAGCCCGATCACCGCGAAGGTCTCGACCCCGCCCGGAACGTCCGAAGTGTCACCCGGGACCACGACACTTTCGGGGGGCGCCCTGGCCTTCACCGGCACCGATGCCGTCGACCTGGCCCTCATCGGCGCGGCTGCGGCGGTGGGTGGACGGGCCCTGTACGGGCTCGCGCGGCGCGGCGACGACGACCTCGACGAATTCGACAACTAGGACCCACTGTGCGGCGCGAAGCGGTACGCCACTGTGACGAGAGCCACATTTCCGGCCCCCCGGCGACCTGGCAGACACTGGAACTGACGATTACCATTCGATCCCGCACGGGGGCTGGCCGGGAGCAAGTAGAACACTCGATACGTGCGGGTTGGTGGCAACAGGCCCCCGCGCCACGGACGGACGCAAGGTAACGACACATGGCGATGAGCGAACTCCTATGGGCGTGCCGCCGACGCTGGCGCCTCATCGTCGTCGCGGTCGCCA
>DATJAA010000207.1:0-8087 GCA_035516815.1 Acidimicrobiia bacterium
CACGTACTGCATCGCCTTGGCGATGACCTCGCCGACGTCGGCACCCGGGTGATGCGTGCCGGCCGACACCGGCTTGCCCGGCTCGGGGTTGAGCAGGCAGCCCTTCGGCACGACGAGTTTTATCTGTTCGAAGAACCCCTCGTTCTTGGGGATCTCGGGATCCATCATCGCGGCGATCTGGCCGACGGTGTAGCCGCGTGTGTTGCCGAACGTCGACCAGGACTGCAGCTGGGTACGCGTGTCGGTGCCCGTGAAGTCGATGGTCAGCTCGTCGCCGGCCACGGTGACCTTCACGTGGAGATGGATGTCGGGATTTCCCAGCGGGTCGTGGTCGACGTAGGAATCGGCTTCGAACTCGCCGTCGGGCCACTGCGCGACCTCCTCGCGGAAGCGCCGGGCCGCGTAGTCGATCATGTAGTCGACGGAGTCTTCGATCGCGACCACGCCGTAGCGGTCGATCAGCTCGCCCAGACGCTGCGCGCCGAGTTGCGCGGAGCCGATCTGGGCGCGCAGGTCGCCGATGTACGAGGGAATGCGGTTGTTCGCCTGCAGCGCGTACAGCACATCGCGGCGTTCGTGGCCCCGGTCGAGCACCTTGACGACCGGCCAGCGCACGCCCTCGCCCCAGATGTCGGTTGCGGTGATGTTGTAGCCGCCGGGAACGCCGCCGCCAGTGTCGCCGTGATGGCACTGGATGCTCGCGATCAGCACCATCCGCCGTCCGCCCGGCGCGGCGGGATCGTTCGCGAACACGGGGGCGAACACGTTGTAGTCGGGCAGGTGCCCGCCGCCGTGGTACGGGTCGTTGGCGACGAAGACGTCACCTTCGCGGAACTCCTCGACGCCGAGGAACTCGAGGGCGAATCGCACCGGCAGGGTCGAGGTCAGCATGAACTGGGGGATGCCGACCGAGAGCGCCGCCAGCCGGCCGCGAGCATCGAGCACGGTGGCGTTGCGCTCGTTGGACTGGTTGAGGATCGGTGTCGTCGCGGTGCGCGATACGTACTCCGCCATCTCGAAGCAGACGGTTTCCATCCCGCCGCGGATCACCTCGGCCGTCACGAGATCGACGGTCGGGGCCTCGGAGAGACGTCCGCGGCTCCCTGCGAGGCGGACGAGGTCGACGTTCGTCATTGGCTTCCCCTCGCGAAACTGACGTGGACGTCAGTGAAGTGTAGACCGCGACCGCGGGCGCGGCCAGGGCGACCCCATGCCGCGCTGACCTCGCCGGCGAGTCAGCCGGACGCGGTGAAGCCGGTTCGCGCCGAGGGTCGGCACCGGTTGAGCGCGACGGTGATCGTCCCGAAATCCTGCTGCTCGGATTCGGTGTCGCCGTGTGAGATCACCAGCGCGAAGTAGTCCTTCAGGACCGGGGCGTTCCCGCGGAGGGCGTTCACCATGCACGAACGCGTCGTCGGGTCGATCGTGCCGTTCGTGCTCTTCAAGATGAGTGTCGCGAGATCGGTGCACGTGGCGACAATGCCCACCATGTCGTGCGCGGCCGCGAGATCGAGGTCCTTGCCGAGCACGCTGAGCGCCACGAAGCGGCGCGCCGGCGCGGTCGCGAGATGCTGGCTCAGGCACACCGTCGTGGGGACATCGGTGATGCCGACCTCGGCGGCGACTCCCTTCGACAAGTCCCCGAGGATCCCGCAGTACTGCAGCGCCGTCCCGATCTCGTCGGCTTGTTCGGCGGTGGGTGCGGGCAACGCGTCGAGCGTGCTGTCGGGCCGCCGCAGCACCGCGGGTGTGAGCTTCTTGGCGTTGAAGACCGCGACGCCGTATCCGTGCACGATGGCACTCGCGACGCAGCGGTCGAATCCGTCGGCGTCGTCATTGGCGAGCGCGCTTGCGACCATCGCGTCGACATAGGGACGCTCGGCTCTTGCCGCGGCCACCGCGCGCGCCGCCGCAGCCCGCTTGGCCGAGGCCGGGTCGACCTTGACCGAGTCGGTGTTCGTGGCGTTCCAGTCGGTTCCGCCACAGGCTGCGAGCCCGAGTGCGGCCGCGACGACCACCGTGGCGATGCGACCCCCTGGATGCATGGGTCATGGAACGGCAGTCACGGGTCGGGAGTTGAGCGCCCCGGGCCGCTGCTCCCGGGCAATTCGTCTCGTTTGTCCGAGCCCGAAGGGCTGCGGCGCTCTGCCGTCGATCAGGTCAGCCGTCGATCAGGGCGGCGGCCAGCTGGTCGAGGTGCCAGCCCCTCGTCCCGAGGAGGTATTCGTCGGCGGTCGCGCGCCGCAGGAACAGGTGGAGATCGTGCTCCCACGTGTAGCCGATGCCACCGTGGATCTGGATGCCGTCCTTCAGGATGCGGCGGGCGGCCTCGCCCGCCGCCGCCTTCGCGACGTGGCCGGCGCGCGTCCGATCACGGTCGCCGGCATCGACGGTCATCGCCGCGTACTGGACGGCGGCAGTCGCGCGCTCGAGCGCGAGCGACATGTCGGCGAGCTTGTGCTGGATCGCCTGGAACGATCCGATCGGGACGTCGAACTGCTTGCGCGCCTTCGCATACGACAGCGACATGTCGAAGATGCGCCGCGCCGTACCGACCATCTCGGCGGCCATGCAGGCATGCGCGCGGTCCCGCCAGTGCGCGTATTCGGCGGGCGCGAGCGGCCGCGCGTCCAGCTGCGGGACCTCGACCTCGAAGAGGCGGCGCGAGAAGTCGACGGTCGCGACGAACCGGGCCGTCACCGCGTCGGCGTCGACCACTGCAAGGCCGGGGCCGGGTGTGACGAAGGCGATCCGCTCGACCCGGTCCTTCTCGAGGACGAACCGCATCGTCGGATCGTCGACGAGCGCCACGGTCCCGATCGCATTGCCGTCGCCACCCGTGAGCGCGGCGAACAACGCGGTCGCGAGGAACGGGCCCGGTGCCGCCGCGTAGCCGGTCTCCGCGAGGAACAAGCAGAGGTCGGTCGCGGGCCCGGCGCCGAGAGGGGTGAACTCCGACAGGTGCCTCCACAACGGCGCGTACGCCGCCGCGTCGTCGATGTGCGCGCGCACGAGCGCAGGCGGGCATTCGCGTTCGAGGACCTTCCTCGCCGTCTCGCGCAGGAGCTCCTGGTCGGGGGTGAGGGAGAAGTCCACGGTTCGTCTCAGGCCCTCGGCAGCCCGAGCACGCGCTGGGCGATGATGTTGCGCTGGATCTCCGAGCTGCCGCCGGCGATCGTGTTCGCGAACGACATGAAGAACCCGTAAACGAAGCGACTGGTTGCGGCTGAGAGACGGGGATCGGTCACCGGTGCGAGCGGCCCGGCGATCTCCATGCCAAGCTCGAACGCGGCCTTGCTCGCCTCCGACATCGCCATTTTCATGTAGCTGTGCTCGGGCGCGCTCGAACCCTGCGCGAACGAGGCGAAGCCCTTGTATCCGAGCGCGCGCAACGACGCGGCAAGCTCGTAACCCTCGGCGATCTTGCGGCGCACGATCGGGTCGTCGGCGCGGCCCTGTGCGCGCGCGAGCTGGACCAGACCTTCGACCGTCTGCTCGAAACGCGCGACTCCTTCGACCCAGAGCCCGGCCCGTTCGTGCGCCAGCGAGCCTTGCGTGATGGCCCAGCCGCCGTTGAGACCGCCGACGAGGTTCTCGCGGGGCACGACGACGTCGGTGAAGAACACTTCCGCGAATCCCGCGGTGCCGTTGATGTGCCGTAGCGGGCGGATGTCGATGCCGGGGGAGTCGACGTCGAGGATGAGGAGAGAGATGCCCTTGTGCTTCGGCAGGGTGGGATCGGTCCGTACGTAGCAGAAGCACTTCTGGGCGATCATGGCGTAACTGGTCCAGACCTTCTGGCCGTTCACGACGAAGTGGTCGTCGCGCAGCTCGGCGCGGGTCTGCAAGCCGGCGAGATCGGAGCCCGCGTCGGGCTCGCTCATGCCGATGCACCAGATCGTGTCGCCCCGGATCGCGGCCGGGACGAGCTGCTTCTGCGCCTCGTTGCCGAACTCGAGGAGGCTCGGCGCGACGATCGCGTATCCCGGGAAGTGGCCGCTGCGCAGCAGGCGCCTGCTCGCGAGCGTTTCGAGATAGATCAGCGTCTGCACGGGCGAGCAGTTCCGGCCGCCGAGCTCGGGTGGATAGCCGGGAACCATCCAGCCGTGGTCGAACAGCGTCGCCTGCCATTGCCTCAGCCACGGCGGCACGAGATCGTGCTCGTCGTGGACGTCCTGGAAGTCGTAGCCGGTGTGCATCTGCTCCGGCGTGTGCGCATCGAGGAACTCGATCAGCTCGACGCGAAACGCCTCGTCCTCGGGGCTCCACGCGAGCTGCACCTGCGACCCTCCATCGCCCGGACGGCGAACCTGACGCTGATGTCAGGAAACCTAGCTTCCGTCGTTCACGGTGTGCCAAGCACACTGCATGCGCTTGATGCCGTGGATGAAGTTGCTCTGCAGCAGGTCGGGCTCGCCTGTGATCTCGATGTCCGGAAGGCGCTGCAATACCTCCTCGAACATCACGCGAATCTCGCGGCGCGCGAGATTCGCGCCGAGACAGAAGTGCGGGCCACCCGCGCCGAAGCCGAAATGCTCGTTCGGGTTACGCAAGACGTCGAATCGGTACGGGTCGTCGAAGGCGCGCTCGTCGCGATTGGCCGAGTTGTAGAACATCACGACCTTCTGGCCCGCCGCGACCTCCTGACCGCCCACGACGACGTCGCGCGTGGCCGTGCGCCGGAAGTTGATGACCGGTGTCGCCCAACGGACGATCTCCTCGACCGCGGTCGGCGACACGGCGGCGAAGTCGGACGTCCAGACCTTGCGTTGATCGGGATTGTTCGTCAGCGCGAGCATGCCGTGACTGATCGCGTTGCGGGTCGTCTCGTTCCCTGCTACCACGAGCAGCAAGAAGAACGAACCCAACTCGCCGGGCGTCAGGCGATGCTTGCCGGTCTCGTCCTCGACCTCGGCCTGCATGAGCGCGGTCGTGATGTCGTCGCGCGGACGCTCGAGGCGGTCCTCCGCGAGCGCGAGTCCGTACTGGAACAGGCCCATTCCGGCGGCCATCAGCTGTTCGAGCGACTGCACGTACTCGGGATCGCCGACCCCGAGGATCACGTTCGTCAGTTCGAAGATGTGCTTCGTGTCCTCACGCGGGATCCCCATCATGTCGCAGATGATCTGAAGCGGGAGCGCCGCCGCGATCTCGTTGACGAAGTCGCATTCGCCGAGCGGCGTGACCCGGTCGACGATCTCGCGGGCCTGCTGGCGGACCGATTCGTCGATCCGCGCCACCTGCCGCGGGGTGAACCCGCGGTTGACGATCAGCCGGAGCTTCGTGTGCTTCGGTGCGTCCATGTTGATCATGGATCCGAGCCACTCCGCGATCTCGGCCGGCATGTCGCCGACGGTCGATGTCGGCGCGGAATGGAACGTGTCGGGATCGCGCGAGACCTGCATCACGTCGGCGTAGCGCGTCAGTGCCCAGAAACCGGGTCCCTGCGGGATGTTCATCTCGGGTGGCGGTACCGGCTCCTCGTGGAACGACACGGGCCGCTCCGCGCGGAGCTTGGCGAAAATTCCTTCGCGATCCGGCCGCATCCATTGCTCGATGTCGCCCAACTTGATGTCGTCGAGCGGGAGGTCGGTAGCGGGAAGCTCGGTACTCACGGTCGCGAGCCTAGGTCGGTCGCTCAGTTGTCTCCCACGTTCGGCATGAACGGGGGCGTCCCCCTGGCGGACTCGGCGAACAGCACCGGCGCGGCCGCGTCGATCGAGGCGATCGTCCAGGGCTTGTCGTCGGTGGCCTCGGTGATCGGCCGCCACCCCCGGACGAGCTGGACCTGGCCGCCCATGACTTTCACGACCTGTCCGGTGACGCCGTCGGCGAGGTCGGAGGCCAGCCAGCACACGACCGCCGAGATGTTCTCGGGCGCGAAGCGGTCGAACTCCCCTTCCTTCGGGTTCATGAAATCGCCGGCGACGGTCTCGGTGAGGCGCGTGCGGGCGACCGGACAGATCGCGTTCACGCGCACGCCGATCCGTTCGAGCTCACGCGCCATGACGATCGTCATCGAGGCGATGCCGGCCTTGGCCGCGGCGTAGTTCGCCTGGCCGGCGTTGCCGTAGAGACCGGATTCGGATGCCGTGTTCACGATCTTCGCGTTGACCGGCTCGCCCGTCTCCTTCGATCGCGCCCGCCAGTACGCGGCGGCGAATCGCGAGGTCGCGAAGTGGCCCTTCAGGTGAACGTCGATCACCTGATCCCACTCCGCTTCATCCATGTTGAAGCTCATCTTGTCGCGCAGGATTCCTGCGTTGTTGATGAGCACGTCGAGGCCGCCGAACGTGTCGACGGCTTGCCGCACCATCGCTTCCGCGCCCGGCCACGACGACACGCTGTCGTAGTTGGCGATCGCGCGTCCACCCTTCGTCGAGATCTCGTCGACCACTTGCTGCGCGGGCGTGCTGTCGGCGCCCTCGCCGCCGCTCGATCCGCCGAGGTCGTTCACGACGACCGCGGCGCCTTCCGACGCGAGCAGGAGCGCGTGGCTGCGGCCGATCCCGCGCCCCGCGCCGGTGACGATCGCGACCTTGCCGTCGAACAGACCCACGGTTGCTCCCTCGATGATGCCGACGCGGCGAAGGCGTCAGGTTACGAGGAGCCCTTCGAGGCGGGCAACGTCGTCGACGCTCACCAGCAGCTCGGAGAGCTTGACCGCCACCCCGAGCACGTGCGCCCGGACCGGCCGCGCCATCGTGATGCGTGCGATGGGGCGGCTCGCCCCGTTCACCAGCCAGCGGCCGCGCCGGCCGTGTACGCCGATGCTCACCACCGCAGTCGGCCACTCGCCGACCGCGGAGACATCGGCGCGCGCGAACGTTGCGTCAAAGGCGTACCCCATGCGGACACGGACGGTCGCATCGTCGATCTCGAGGTACGCCGAGTGCGGCGGTAGCAAGACCAGGTCGAGGACGAACGACCACGCCTTGGAGTACCTGATGGGTATGCGAGTGCTCACGGGAGGCCATCGAACGCGAGGCGCGCGCCGAGCTGTGCGGTGCCGACGAGGGGCAGCGTCGCGAGGTCGTCGCGTGAATACCATGCGGCCCGGTCGGTGGAGCCCGAGAGCTCGTCGGCGAGCCGGCCACCCTCGATGGTGGTGCCGTAGATGATACGGATCGCGTGATACGCCGGTATGGCCTCGGGGCCGAGCCGCGGACGCGTGATCGAGTCGACCGCGAGCAGCTCGCGGATGCGCCCGCTCAGGCCGGTCTCCTCGTGCAACTCGCGGATTGCAGCGGCCTCCGGATGCTCGCCGAACTCGACGCCCCCGCCGGGCAGCGTCCACGATCCGGGCGCCTCGGTGACGAGCGACAGCCGGCACAAGAGCAGCCGATCCTCCGCGTCGATGCACACGTTGTACGCCGCGACGCGTTGGATGCGATCGGGCTCGCTCACTCGCCGGTGAACTTCGCGTCGCGCTTGTCGCGAAACGCGGCCATTCCCTCGACGAGATCGGGCGACGACGTCGCCATCGCCTGAAAATGCCCTTCGAGCTCGAGCGAGCTCGCGAGGTCGGTCTCGAACGAGGCATTCAGCAAGCGTTTGGACAGCCCGAGCGATCGGGTCGGTCCGGCCGCGAGCCGGTGCGCGACCTCCAGGGCGGCGGACATGAGGTCGGCGGCGTCGTCGACGCAGCGGTAGGCGAGGCCGAGCTCGACGGCCTCGGCGCCGGTCGCACCTTCGCCGAGCAGCAGCATGGCCTTTGCTCTGGGCAAGCCGACGAGCCGAGGCAGCAGGTAAGCGCCGCCCGCGTCGGCCACGAGTCCCCATCTCGCGAACGACCACACGAATCGCGTCCGTGAATGCACCAGCACGAAATCGCATGCGAGCGCGAGGTGGGCGCCCGGACCGACGGCCGTACCGTTCACTGCCGCGATCGTCGGCTTGTCCAGCTCCCAAATCTCGCGAATGAAGGTCTGCACGCCGGCGCGCAGCGCCTCCGAGGTCGTGCGCGGGTTGAATCCGGGCTTGCCCGCCTGCGAGACGGTGGACGCGGTGAGGTCCATCCCCGCGCAGAATGCATCGCCTTCGCCGGTGATCAGCAGGGCGCGCACCTGCGGGTCGGCGCGAAACTC
>DATJAA010000208.1:0-2306 GCA_035516815.1 Acidimicrobiia bacterium
CGCGACCATCCGCCCGAAGTCACCCTCGTGCACGGCATCGATCGCCTCGATCCCGAACCGCGTCGCGATCACACGGTCGTATGCGCTCGGGCTGCCACCGCGCAGCAGATGACCGAGCGCGGTCATGCGCGCTTCGAAGCCCGTACGCTGCTCGATCTCCTCGGAGAGCCGCACACCGATGCCGCCGAGCCGCACGTGACCGAAATCGTCAGTCTCGCCGGTCTGCAGTTGCATAGTGCCCTCCTTGGGCGTCGCGCCCTCCGCCGCCACCACGACCGAGAAATTCGCGCCTTGCTGATGGCGGTGCCGGAGGCGGTCGCAGATCTCGTCGATGTCGAACGGCTCTTCGGGAATCAAGATGATGTCGGCGCCGCCTGCCATGCCCGCGTAGGTGGCGATCCACCCCGCGTGGCGGCCCATCACCTCGACCACCATCACCCGGTCGTGGCTCTCGGCGGTGGTGTGCAGGCGGTCGATCGCGTCGGTCGCGGTCTGTACCGCGGTGTGAAAGCCGAAGGTGAAATCGGTGCCGGAGAGGTCGTTGTCGATGGTCTTGGGAACGCCGACGACCCGGACCCCGTCGTCGAAGAGCCGGCGGGCGACCCCGAGGGTGTCCTCACCGCCGATCACGATCAGCGCGTCGACGCGGTCGCGAGCCAGCGTCGCGAGCACCCGCCGCGGCCCGTCGTCGGTTTTGTAGGGATTCGTGCGCGACGTCCCGAGGATCGTGCCGCCGCGCGGGAGGAGTCCCCGGACGGCAGGCAGCGACAGGTCCATCGACTGCCCTTCGAGCGGCCCCCGCCATCCGTGCCGGTAGCCGATGATCGTGTGTCCGTACTCCCCGACGCCTTTGCGGACTACAGCCCTGATCACCGCATTCAGGCCTGGGCAGTCGCCGCCTCCGGTCAGTACCCCGATGCGCATCAGTGCCTCCTCATGGTCGTGCTCTATCCTGCCGCGAGTCCGCGCCCCGCGCGTCACACCGATGGACCTCGCAACCCCGGACAGCCAACCTCCCGAACCCGCGCCGGTTCCCCGGCGCCTTCCCGACCCGGCTGCGGTCGCGGTGCCGCCCCCGAATCCCCTACGTCCGCATGATCTGCGCCGCCAGTCCCGGCTGCAGGCGCTGGTCGGCGCCGACGACACGATCATCGCGTGGACACGCGGCTGGGTGAGTCGCGACATGCGGCTGCATCGCGTTCTCGTAGCCCGGACGCTCGACTTCCTCGTGCTGACGCCGACGGCGCTGCTCATGTACTCCACGGGATTTTTCACCCGACGACCGCGCCGCTGCGTGTTCTCGGCCGAACTCGAGCTGGTGTCGGTCGCCGACGACGAGGTCGCCGACGGTAGGAGGCGGCTGCGCGTCACCGTGCGCGAATCGCGTACCCTGCGTCTCGAGTTGGGGGCGACCGATTCCGATACCGCATTCGCCGACTCCCTCGTCGCGCGGACCCGCCGCGCCGATCGATGACCTGCGTCGTCGCCATCGACGCAGGAACCACCGGAGTACGCGCGTACGCGGTAGGCGACGACGGAATCCCGAAGGCCGCGGCGTATCGCGAGTTTCCGCAGCACTTCCCCCGCCCGGGCTGGGTCGAACACGACGCGCTCGACATCCTGCGAGTCACGCGCGAGACCCTTGCCGAAGTGGCATCCACACTGGCCGATACCGGACAGACAATCGTGGCGATCGGCATCACGAATCAGCGCGAGAGCGTCGTGGTCTGGGATCGGCGCTCCGGCGAGCCTCGGGCCCGCGCCATCGTCTGGCAGGACCGTCGCACCGCCGAACGCTGCGACGAGTTGCGCGAGGGCGGCTACGAGCCGATGATCCGGCGCACGACCGGCTTGGTGCTCGACCCCTACTTCTCGGCCTCGAAGCTGTCATGGCTGTTGCACGCGGGCGGCGTCGCGGCCGACGACGATCTCATGTTCGGCACGGTCGACACCTGGCTCTTGTGGAACCTCACCGGCGGTCCCGCCGGCGGCGTGCACGCGACCGATCCGTCGAATGCGAGCCGCACGATGCTCTACGACATCCGCGCCGGCGCGTGGTCACCGGAATTGTGCGACCTGTTCGACATTCCTCGCGCGTGCCTTCCGGAGGTCAGACCTTCGAGCGGCCGCTTCGGGACGACGGCAGCCGGCTGGCTCGGCGACCAACGCGTCGCGATCAGCGGCATCGCCGGCGACCAGCAGGCCGCGCTGTTCGGTCAGGCGTGCGTCATCCCCGGAATGACGAAGAACACTTACGGAACGGGTTCGTTCGTCCTGACCAATGTCGGCGACACGCTGCCCGAGCC
>DATJAA010000209.1:0-8047 GCA_035516815.1 Acidimicrobiia bacterium
CGATCAACACGCGTTTTCGGGGTGCCGAAGCGTCGTACGTTCTCGCGCGGAGCCGGGCGCGCGCACTCTTCACCGTTCGAGGGTTCCTCGACACCGACTACCCGGCGATGCTCGCGAGCGCCGGGGTCGCGCTCCCCGCGCTGGAACGCACGATCCTGCTCGCGGGCGACCCGGACGCGGCCGCGATCGGGTGGGACGACTTCATCACGGCCGGCCGGGCGGTACCCGATTCCGATCTCGACGCGCGCGTCGCGTCGATCCGTGCCGACGACCCGAGCGACGTCGTGTTCACCTCGGGAACGACTGGGTCACCGAAGGGCGTCGTGATGACGCACGGCCAGACGTTGCGCGCATATCTCGACTGGTGCGATTGGGCCGATCTCAGGCCGCGCGACCGCTACCTGATCGTGAATCCTTTCTTCCACATCTTCGGGTACAAGGCGGGATGCCTGGCGTGTCTCATACGGGGGGCAACGATCTTCCCGCTCGCGGTGTTCGACGCCGGTGTCGTACTCGAGCTCGTCGAACGGGAGCGGATCTCGGTGCTGCCCGGTCCGCCGACGATCTATTACTCGCTCCTCGAGCATCCCGACCGCGCTCGCCGAAACATTTCGACGTTGCGGGTCGGCGTGACGGGTGCGGCCGACATCCCGGTCGACCTGATCCGCCGCGTCCGCGAGGAGCTGCCGTTCGAGCGCATCCTCACCGGATACGGGCTCACCGAGGCCGGCACGGTGACGGGTTGCCGGCCGGACGACGATTTCGAGCACATCGCGACGACGGTCGGTAGCGCGTGGCCGGGATTCGAGGTCCGAACGGTGGATGATTCGGGCCACGATGTCGGCTCGGGCGAGCCGGGCGAGGTGATCTTGCGCGGCGAGACGGTCACGCGCGGCTATCTCGACGACCCCGAAGCAACGGCCGCCGCCATCGATGCCGGCGGGTGGCTGCACACCGGCGACCTCGGGACTATCGACGCCGACGGGTATCTGCGGATCGTCGGGCGCATCAAGGACATGTTCATCGTGGGCGGGTTCAACGCGTATCCCGCCGAGATCGAGAACCTCATGCTGCGCCACCCGCGCGTCGCGCAGGTGGCGGTCATCGGTGTACCCGACGAGCGGCTCGGCGAAGTGGCGAAGGCCTTCGTCGTGCTGCAACCGGGCCCCCCGATCGAAGCGGATGAGATCGTCGCGTGGGCGCGCGACGAGATGGCGAACTTCAAAGCGCCGCGCTCGGTCGAATTCCTCGACGCGCTACCCGTCAATGCCACCGGCAAGGTCGTGAAGGACGAGCTCCGAGCGCGTGTCCCCGACGAACGGAGAACGTGATGGCGCGAGTCCCCGTCGCCGAAGGCATCTTCACGTTCCCCGGCGACGAGCCGCAGTTGATCGGGAGCCGCTGCGCGGCGTGCGGGATCGTCACCTTTCCCGTGCAGGACTCGTGCCCGCGTTGCGCGTCGACCGAGATGGTGGAGCACCTACTGGCGCGGCGCGGACGACTGTGGGCATGGACGACCCAGGACTTCCCGCCGCCGTCGCCGCCGTACGCGGGGCCGACCGGGAGCGCGTTCGTCCCCTTCGGCGTCGGCTATGTCGAGCTTCCCGGTGAGGTGAAAGTGGAGACGCGGCTCACGGAGTCGGATCCCGAATCTCTCACTCCGGGGATGGAGATGGAGCTGGTCCTGGTGCCCTTCCGCACCGACGACGACGGCAACGAGGTCGTGACGTTCGCCTTCCGGCCGGTGAGATGAGGAATTGATGAGCAACGACGTCGCGATCATCGGGGTGGGCTTGCACCCCTTCGGGCGTTTCCCGGGATTGACGGGAATCGACATGGGCGCGATCGCGATCCGGCGCGCGCTGACCGACGCCGGTGTGCAGTGGCGCGATATCCAGTTCGCGTTCGGTGGCAGCTACGAGATCGACAATCCCGACGCCGTCGTCGCGCTCCTCGGGCTGACCGGCCTCCCGTTCACCGACGTGTACAACGGGTGCGCGACGGCCGCGAGCGCGTTGACACTCGCGGCCGGCATGATCCGGCTCGGCGAATACGAGCTCGGCATCGCGGTGGGCATGGACAAGCATCTTCCGGGTGCGTTCAGCGCCGATCCGCGCCTCTATGCCTGTCCCTCGTGGTACGGCGACCTCGGCCAGTTCGTCACCACGAAGTTCTTCGGAATGAAGATCAACAAGTACATGCACGACCACGGAATCTCGCGCGAGACGCTCGCGAGGGTGGCGGCGAAGAACTATCGCAACGGGGCGCGGAACCCGAACGCGTTCCGGCGCAAGCCGCTGTCGGAGGAGGAGATCCTCGCCTCGCCGATGTTGAACTATCCGCTGACGCAGTACATGTTCTGCAGCCCCGACGAAGGTGCCGCGGCGGTCGTGCTGTGCCGCGCCGACACTGCACACCGCTACACCGACACGCCGATCTACCTGCGCGCGAGCACCGTACGGACCCGACGCCTCGGTGCGTTCGAAGTGCACAGCCCATGGCTCCCGATCGAGCAAACCGCGGGACCGACCGTCGACGCGTCGCGCGCCGCGTACGAGATGGCGGGGATCGGCCCGGAAGAGGTCGGCGTGATCCAGCTGCAGGACACCGACGCCGGCGCGGAGGTGATCCACCTCGCCGAGAACGGATTCTGTGCCGACGGCGATCAGGAGGCGCTGGTTGCCGCGGGCGCGCTCGAGATCGATGGCTCGCTCCCGGTCAACACCGACGGCGGTCTCATCGCGAACGGTGAGCCGATCGGAGCGTCGGGTCTGCGGCAGGTGCACGAGGTCGTCCTGCAACTGCGCGGGCAGGCCGGCGATCGGCAGGTGCCGGGCAACCCGAAGGTCGGCTACACGCAGCTCTACGGCGCGCCCGGAACCGCGGGCGTGTCGATCCTCTCGATCTGACGCCGTACGAGTATTGCGTTCTCGTTTTAGAATAACTAGGTTCTCATCGTGGACACCCGGGACACTCCCGAGCAGGCCGAGCTGCGCCGTGCCGCCCGGCAGCTCGCGAGCCGGCTGGGGCCGGCGACTGTCGCCGACCTCGCCGACGAGACGCGCGCCAAGCGGCTCGCCGTCGCCGTGCGCGACGCGGGATGGCTCGAGCTCCGCGACGTCGGGCAAGAGGGTCCGCCGCTCGCCGGCGGCGTGGAGGTGGCGATCGTCGCCGACGCGCTCGGCGCCGCGGTAGGCGACGTCGCGTTCGCGGGCCCGGTGCTCGCGCGCGACCTCGCGCGCCGGGCCGGCGCGACCGCCATGGAGGGCTCGGTCGTCGGGTTCTCGTCCCCGCTGCGGGATGCCGCGCTCGTGACCGGGGCCGTCACGGCGTCGCCGATCTTCGGCGTCGACGCCGGCGACGGCATCGTCGCCGCGCTCGTGCTCGTTCCCGACGCCGAGGGCTTCCGGCTCGCGCAGGTCCGCGGCGAACGCACGGGCGGCCCGACCACCGCGACGGACCTGACGCGAAACGTGCGCGTGATCCCGGCCGGCACACCGGTGCACGCGATTGCCGGCCAAACCCGGCGCCTGACCCGCGACGATCTCGCCCAATGGTCCGCGCTCGGCCTCGCGGTCACGAGTGCCGATCTGGTCGGCGTCATGCGAGGCGTGCTCGACGTCACGGTCGCGTACGCGTCCGAGCGCCGGCAGTTCGGCGTTCCCGTCGGATCCTTCCAGGCTGTCCAGCATTTGCTCGCCGACGCGCACTGCCTCATGGAAGGGTCGCTCAGCGTCGCGCTGCACGCGTCGTGGTCGGTCGACAACCGGTCGCCCGACGACGCCTGCGAGGCCGGCCGCATCGCCAAGGCATACTGTGCACGCGCCGCGCGCACGGTCTGCGAAACGGCGGTACAGGTGCACGGTGGTATCGGCAACACGTGGGACTGCGTCGTCCACGTGTATCTGCGGCGCGCGCTGCTCTCGTCGCAATGGTTCGGTGACGACGCCGCGCAACTCGCAGAGCTGCAGGAGCTGCGACTGGGAGCCACTCGTGGACTTTCGTGATTCGCCGGCGGAGGCCGAGTTCCGCGACCGTTTACGAGCCTGGCTCGCGGCGAACAATCCCGGCCTGCCGACGTCGTCCACCGACGACGAGTACTGGGCCCGTCAGGCCGAATGGCATACGGCCCTTTACGACGCGGGCTTCTTCGGACTGAGCTGGCCGGCGCGGTTCGGCGGTCACGACCTGCCGGCCGTCTTCGACGTCATCCTCGACGACGAGCTCGCGGCCGCGGGCGCGCCGCCGCGCCCGAGTCTCGGGTATCTCGTGCAGGGCATCTCCACGCACGGGAGTAATGCGATCCAGGAACGGTTCCTCCCGGGTCTGATCAGCGGGCGGGAACGCTGGTGCCAAGGTTTCAGCGAGCCCGATGCCGGCTCCGACCTCGCGTCGTTGCGCACGACCGCGACGCGCGACGGCGACGAGTACGTGATCGATGGCCACAAGATCTGGACCAGTTATTCGGACGTCGCCGACTGGTGCCTGCTGCTCGCGCGTACGGATGCCGGTAGCGCCGGAGGCGGAGCCGCGAGCCCGCACGAGCGCGTACCGAAGCACAAGGGTCTCTCCGCGTTCGCGGTACCGATGCAGCAACCTGGGATCGAGCAGCGACCACTGCGCATGATCAACGGGATCACCAACGAGTTCGGCCAGGTGTTGTTCGATGGTGCGCGCGTGTCGGCTGCGAACATGATCGGCGAACCGGGCGAGGGCTGGAGACTCGCGATGACGATCGTCAGTCACGAACGTGAGCCCGGCGAGCTCGGCTACGTCGCGCGCTACGCGAAGACAGTGAGACAGCTCGAAGAGAACGTGTGCGCCGACCCGTCCGCGTTCCGCCGCGATCAGTGCGAAGCTGTCTCGTGGGCGTACGTGCAGACCGAGATGCTGCGCCTGCATGTGTGCCGCCGTCTGTCGGAGCGGCTCGACGGTGTGGATCACGGCCCGGGCGGCTCGATCGACAAGCTGCTGATGACCTGGGTGGAGCAGAGTGTCGGGAGCGCGGCGCTCGCGGTTTCGGGGGCACGAGCAGTGACCGATGGCGACGACGAAGCGTTGAAGGTCTATCTCTACAGCCGCGCCCAGAGCGTCATGGGCGGTACCTCACAGATCCAGAAGAACATCGTCGCGACCCGGATTCTCGGCCTGCCGACCGTCTGAGTACCGGGCCGCGGTAAAGGAGCCTCATGGACTACGACCTCCCCGACGTCATCCGCGTCGAGGCCGATGGCCCGGTTCGCATCGTTCGGCTGTCACGTCCGGAGAACCTCAACGCGATCAACGAAGAGCTGCACCTCGGATTGACGCGCCTTTTCCCCCAACTCACGGACGATCCCGACGCGCGGGCTGCGGTCATCACCGGCGAAGGACGTGCGTTCTCCGCAGGAGGCGACTTCGAGCTTCTCGATCGCATGGCGAAGGACCGTGCGCTCCGGCACAACGTGATCTCGGAAGGTCGCGAGCTCGTGCTCAACATGATCCGTTGCCGCGTGCCCGTCGTCGCCGCGGTGAACGGTCCGGCCGTCGGCCTGGGTTGCAGCGTCATCGCGCTCTCCGACGTCGTGTACATGGCCGAATCCGCGTATCTCTCGGATCCGCACGTGACGGTCGGGCTCGTCGCCGCCGACGGCGGACCGTTGACCTGGCCGCTGCACACGAGCCTGTTGCTCGCGAAGGAGTACGCGTTCACCGGCGACCGGATCACCGCCGCCCGTGCGGCCGAGATTGGCCTCGCCAACCACGTGTGTCCGGACGGCGAAGTGCTGCAGGCGGCCGTCGGGGCCGCGCACAAGATCGCCGCGTTGCCGCGCCAGGCCGTCGAGGCGACCAAGCGCGTGCTGAACCTTCACCTCGAGCGCGCGGTCCTGGCGACCATCGACTTCGCGATGGCCTCGGAGACCGAGTCGTTCGACACGCTCGACCTGCGCGCGAACGTCGAGCGGTTCCTCGGACGCAGCTCGCCGACGAGCTGAGCGAACGGCCGGCGCGCGTCAGACGCCGAGGCCTCGACGGCAGAACTCCCAGGTCTCCTCCGGGGTGAGCCGCGACCGCGGGTCGTCGACGAGGCGGTTGCCGAACCAGCTGTACATCACTGTCTGCTGGACGAGGGCCGCGGCTCGCCGGGCGTCGTCGACGTGGATCACGCCCGCGTCGTCGGCCGCCTCGATGAGCCCGCGCAGCTCGCGCGACAGCGGCGCGAGGGCCGCGCGCACCCGGTCGGCGTGGTTGACCGCGAGGCGCATCGAGAACTCGGAGATGGCTCGACGCTGATGTGAGCCCCGCTTGCGCGGAGTCTCCGCGGGATCGCACCACTCGTGGAGCGTGACCGCGAATATTCGCAGCCGCGCGAGCGGGTCGGACTCGGCGTCGACCGCGGCTCGGATGTCGTCGCCCGCCTCGCGCACGGTCTCCTCGAACAGCGCGAGCACGAGCTCGTCCTTGCCGTCGAAGTACTCGTAGAAACCGCGGAGCGACTGCTTCGAGCGGTCGATGACTTCCTGGATCGTGAACTCGGTCGAACCCTTCTCGTCGATCAGCTCGAAGGCGGCATCGAGGAATCGCTGCACCCGCTCCTCGGCTCGCGAGCGGGCGGCATCCATGGTGCGGGAGACGGCGCGCGTGCGCCAGGCCGGCTCGTTGGCGTCGGCGGCGGCTCCTGCCATCTCTCGGCCACCTTTCACTCGGGGGACGGTACCTGGCATCCGGCTGGCACATCCGGCTGGGACGAGAGAAGCGAGAATGTCACTCTCTTCAACTGGTCGGGTTGTCCGGATATGAGCTTTCCACATTGACGGGCGCTTGTGGAGAGTCGGATTCTCAAATAGCGTACCGTCGTCTCGATCGGGTAGTCGCCGGGGGGTGTCGTCATGAATTGGAGAGCGGGAGAGCACCGCGCTCTGGTGGTCGCGGTCGCAATAGGAGTGCTCGCCGCCGCCTGCAGCAACGCGAGCAGCAACGGCAGCGCGTCCTCGGACACGGCCGGCGGCGGAACCACCGCCACGACTTTCACGGGTACCGACTTCACCAAGAACGTGCCGGTGAGGGCGCCCGGGGTCACCAGCACCGAGATCCGCGTCGGGTCGGTCACGTCGAAGACCAGTCCGCTCGGCGGGCAGGAAGCCGAGTTGAACGACGGGATCAAGGCCTACTTCGGTCTGATCAACTCGAAGGGCGGCATCTACGGCCGCCAGCTGAAGCTCACGAGCGAGCGCGACGACATGCTCGGCAACAACACGGGCGCGGTGGAGGCCCTGCTCGCGCAGGACAACGTCTACGCCGCGTTCATCGCGTCCGATCTCTTCACCGGTGCGAAGGAGCTCGCCAAGGCCGGCATCCCGACCTTCGGCTGGAACATCAATGCCGAGTGGGCCGGTCCGAAGAACTTCTTCCCCAACCTCGCGCCGGTGTGCTTCCAAGGGTGTCCGCTGCTCCCGCACGTCCTGCCCACTCTCGTGAAGTCAGTCGGGGCGCACAAGGTTGCGGTGCTCGCGTACAACGTCCCGCAGTCGGCCGGGTGCCTGAACGGTGCCAACCAGACGATGAAGACGTTCGGTCCCGACGTCGACGCCTCAATGGTGTTCTCCGACGGTTCGCTGACCTACGGGCAGACCGACTTCTCCGCCCAGGTCTCACAGATGAAGCAGAAGGGCGCAGATTTCCTCGTTACCTGTCTCGACTTCAACGCCGACTACGCGGTCGCGAAGGAGATGGACCGGCAGGGGATCCGCGACAAGGTCACCTTCTACCACCCGAACATGTACAACGCGGAGTTCGTCAAGAAGAACGCGGCCATCCTCGACGGCGGCATCGTCCTCGTGCAGTTCACCGCGATCGAGCACCAGCCGAGGATCCCGGCCGTTCAGGAGTACCTCGACTACACCGCGGCCCACAACGTGAAGGTCAGCGAGATGACCATGCAGGGATGGATCGCGGCGCGGCAGTTCGTCGACGCGCTGAAGGCGACGGGCCCGAACTTCACGTGGGCGAATCTGGTGAGCGCGTGGAACCAGCAGACGGCGTACACGGCGGGCGGATGGCTCGTCCC